>DATMXY010000207.1:0-5154 GCA_035561275.1 Anaerovoracaceae bacterium
AAAGTTGAACATATGAATAATGGGAAGTTTATTAACCGTTTATCATATGATAACGTAAATAGCGCTTATTCAATGAACCTTCATGTTGGGACAAACGGTGATACGGAGCTGGTAACTGTAGAAGAAGGAAGGATTATGCCTGTAATTATTCCTCAAGAAAAGTCAGATCAAATGAATATGCAGCTTAACTAAAATGTACCTTAATATCTGATCAAAAGGTAAAAAAGACGGAGACGGGTGATCAGAGACAGAGAACGACAGGGAAAAGGGGGAGAGCAAGTGAAAAAAGTAATTATGTTCGCTGTAACAGGCATTCTTTTTCTTGCCTTAACAGGGGAAGCTAAGGCTTATGAGGGCCCGCCGGGATTCCAGGTGGACGGTAAACCGGTGGTATTCAATGAAACCACAGGGTTTCCGTATCTTTCGGAAACAGGCCGGACCATGATGCCTGTCGGCGCCTGCCTGAACTCCATCGGCTGTCAGGTGACCTGGGACGGCCAGACAAGGACGGTGTATTCCTACAAGGACAGTGTGCAGGTCAACATACCCATCGGCAAAAATGAGATTTATGTCAACCAAAAGGTCATTTCAACGGATACCGCCGCTTTCATAAAGAACGGCAGAACTTATCTGCCGCTGACGGCTGTTTTGGAAGCGTACGGCTATCAGGTGGACTGGGACGGGACCGCAGGCATCGTGTCGGCCACGTCGCCGGAGCGCTTGGCTTTGACCCCGTATAATATCAACGGAGGCACTACGGGAATTTTTTCGAGGAAACAGCTGGAATTCAGCGGTTTCAGCGGGATACAGGGAGATGTGACCCTTCCGAAGGTAACCCTTGCTGAAAAGGGGGACTGCCCCTACGTCTATTTCGGATTTGACCGGGCAGGAGACGCCGGAAACGCGGAAGGAGGTTTCCAGTTCATCGAGGATCCGGAGCATCCCGCCTATAACCGTTGGACAGTGTTCCTGCGGCAGGGGAATGAATGGAGCTGGGGAGAGAATATTGCCCTGGAGCAGGGTTCCACGCACCATCTGGAATTTTACAGTGAAGAAGGATCGGGTGGGCAGAGCGACCTGGTGATAAAGCTGGACGGGAAAGAGGTTGTGAGGAAGGCTTCCGCCGCTGCGGATTTCAGCACCGCTTCGGTAAAGGCGGTCATCTCAATGGCCATGTCAAAGCCCTTTGACGGGAAAAACTGCATGTCAAAGGCCGAAGGCGCCAGGATCGAAAACCTGAAGGTCAGGGAACTGAACGCCGGATATTCCGATTTTGAAAGCCATCCGCTTTACAGCGAATTTAAACGGTCGGTTGGAGCAGCCGGCATGTGGTTCGGGACTGTGGACTGCATGCCAATGTACCTGCATTACGGAGCGGACGGTTCTGTCTCGATCCATAATGGAGGGCTGATCCTGGAGCAGAAGGCATTGGCAACCTCCGTCGCGAAGCGGGAAAACTATGACATTTCCGGTAACGTTACGGTAACGGAGCAATACATATATTACCAAGACGGCAAAGGGCAGATCATTCAGGCGCAGTTGGCCGATCCTTCCATCATGAAGGCGGTCTATCAGCTTCCCGTCTGGACTTACGGCGATGGAGAACAATTAGTTTATGGAAGCCTGGTTGTAGAAAACGATACGGCATATCTGAAATACCATCAGGGCGGCGCCGTCATGGGCGCCGATTTCCTGATCCGGCTCAACGACGACGGAACCGCGGAAGAACTGCAGAACAGTTATGACGAAGTCAAAATCCTTGGCGACAAGACCTTCAGCCGTTGGATCGGTCCGATGCCGTACCCGGGCAATCTTTCCATGAAAACGGGAGACGGCGAATTCGAAAAGCTTGGAAACTCTGATTATCTTTACACCTGGGACTGGATCTCAGACGGAACGACCGGAGGCGGATTCGGACCGGATGATGTTTATCTGCTGGGGGATTTCCTGTACATCCTTGCCCGTGACTACGAGAAATATAAAGAAAATGCCGCCACTCCGGGGATATACAGGATCGATATCGGCACCGGCGAAACGGTCAGGGTCAATGACAGGGAAGTAAAGGAATTTATGGTGGAAGGAGATTTCCTTTACTATCACAGCGACGGAACCTTCTACCGTCAGTCGCTGAAAGACGGGAAGGAAGAACAGATCGGGCAGGCAGTCGTCCCGGAATCCGAAGAAGCTCAGAGCGTCTCTGCCCTGGAACCGGAAGAAATCGGAAATTTCATTGTATTGAACGGAAAGATTTACTGGCAGAAAAAATTCGACTATGGTCTCTACGATATCAACGGCAAGAATCTGAACGAGGGCGCGGTCCTTGACAGCATGGCCGTCATGGGCGACAGCGGGGAATATCTTGTCTGCACCTTCGCGGAGGAGGGTTCGGAGAAATTCAGGATCATGGTGTTTGACAGGGACGGGGACGCGGTCTTCAAGACTCCGGATAAGGCTTACTGCCGGAATATTTCCATCTCCGGCGACCGGATCTGTTTCTATAACCTCACCACCGGAACGGTCTGCATCGGTCAGTTAAATCAATAGCCACGGAGGGATGGGAGTATGAGAAAACGATTAAAAACGATCTTACTGGCAGCGCTGGTGCTGGTGCTTGCTGCGGGAACGCTGGTCACAGCTTCCGGAGCGCAGTCGGAGAAAAGCGTAAACGTCAGGGTACCGGGTTTCCCGGTAACGGTAAACGGAACCACGGTTGATAACAACTATGACAAATATCCGTTTATCGTCTACAACGATATCACCTATTTCCCCATGACCTACAGCGGCTGCAGGTTCCTCGGCCTGGAATCGGAATGGAAAGGGAATAAGGAAGGACTATCGATTGCAAAAACCGGAATCACCGCGGCCTATAAGCCTTATGATTCAAAATCCAAAAATGCGGGAAGCTACAGGGCGACCGTACCGGCCTTCCCGATCCGGGTCAACGGGAAGGGGATCGACAACAGCAGTCAGAAATATCCACTGCTGTCCTTCCGGGATATCACCTATTTCCCCATGACATGGGAATTCGGCGTCAACGAATTCGGCTGGGACTACAGCTTCGACACGAAAGACGGGCTTGTCATTGATTCGGATAATATAAAATTGGAGCAGAAAACCCTGGCAACCGCCGTAGGGAAGCGAGGATATGACGACAGGCCAACTTCTGTTACGGTGACGGATCAATACATATATTATGAAAACGCCAAAGGGCAGATCATACAGGCACGGCTGGCCGACCCATCGCAAATGAAAACAGTTTACCAGCTTCCCGTCTGGTCATACGGCAACGGAGAATATGTTTCCTCCAGCCTGTATGTTGAAAACGGTATAGCTTATCTGGGCTACCATCAGGGCGGGGCTACCATGGGCGCCGATTATGTGATCCGGCTGAACGACGACGGAACCACTGAGGAACTCCGCAGCAGTTATAACAGGCTTAAGGTCTTTGGAGACAAAAGCTTCTCTTATTGGACCGGCGGGGCGCCGGGGCCGGGCAATCTCTCTATGAAGGCGGGCGACGGCGAATACAAGCCCCTCGGAGACCCTGACTATCTTTACGGCTGGGCATGGACGGCAAATGAAGATGGCGGCAGCGGCGGAAGCGGTTCGGACGATGTTTACCTGGTGGGGAATTCCCTGTATATTCTTGCCTTTGAGAATCCCCTGTACAGCTCTGCCGACGGCATGAAACCGAACGCCACAAACGGAATATATAAAGTGGATATCAATACCGGTGAAACGGTCAGGGTCAGCGATAAAGAAGTATTGGCATTCAAAATGGAAGGAGATATCCTTTACTATCACAGCGACGGCACCTTCTACCGCCAGTCGATCAAAGACGGAAAGGAAGAGGTGATCAGGCAGGTAGTCGTCCCGGAACCGGAAGAAACGCCGCCCAACACATTTGGCCTGGAGCCGAAATACATTCAGAACTTCCTTGTCCTGAACGGGAAAATATACTGGATGAAGCGTTACGATGAAATCCTTTACGATATTGAAGGAAAGAACCTCAATGAAGGCGCTGTCCTTGAGGATATGGCCATCATGGGCGGCAGCGGGGAATACCTCGTCTGCACCTTCGGGGAAACAGACACGGCTAAATACCGGATCATGGTATTTGACAGGGATGGGAACGTGGTTTTCAAGACCTCGGATAAGTCATACTGCCGGAACATTTCCATAAAGGGAGACAGGATCTATTTCTACAACATCACAACCGGAACGGTCTGCATCGGCCGGTTGAACGGCGGCGTCAGTTAAGTACGAGATGTCCAAAGAACAAACGAGATGCTCAAAAAACTGAGCATCTCGTTTTTAGGTCCTACGCTTCAAGGAATTCGATCAATTCCTTGTTGAATTGATCCATTTGATCATAGAACAGAAAATGGCCGCAGCATTCAAATGGCACAAGCTTTGCGTTTCGGATCCCATTCTTTTGTGCGACTGCCAGCGGGAAAAGACAGACTTTATCATTCAGACCGTGGAGGATCAGCGTGGGAACCTGAATTCTTCCGAGATCCTCAAACAAGGTCTCGCTGATCCACGTCTCGGCGATTGCCGCCGTAGCCCAGCTTGAAGCCTGAAGCCCCAGCTCAAAAATCCAATCCGCAAGCGAAGGCGTCACATAATTATGGAAGATCATATTACCGAAGTTCACAAGCATATTCGGCCGGTCGGTATATGTACCCTGAATAATGTCCAGCACGGCTTCCTTTGTCAATCCGTAAGGGAAATTAGGCCGCTGTATCAAGCTGGGCGCCGCCGCCGCAAACAGACCAAGCTTAGATACTCCGTGGCCCTGATGCCTCGCCATATAGCGGATCACCTGCGCGCCGCCCGTAGAATGGCCGGCCAGGGTGATGTTCTGCAGCTGCATTGCATCTATGACACAGCGGATGTCGTCAGCCAGCGTGTCATAATCGTAGCCATGCCAGGGTCTGTCCGATAAGCCGAAGCCCCTGGTATCGACTCCGATACAGCGATACCCCATTTTGGGCAGCTGGTTGTATTGGTACTCAAACAAATTGCGGTTTCCCGGCCAGCCATGAACAAAAAGTATGGCCTTATCACCCTCCGGGTTGATATCCTCCACATAGACGTTTACATCCGGTTCTACATTCACATAAAACCCCATAAAAATACCTCCATTAATAT
>DATMXY010000208.1:0-11891 GCA_035561275.1 Anaerovoracaceae bacterium
GAAGTAAATTAGATAATATAGCAGATTTTAAATATGCCGTTACGCCGGGCTTATCTGAATTCGTTCCCGATAATATCAGTGAAATCATTGATATCGGATATCGAAAAATAGATACTTCCACCATCACAACCATCGCGTCAAAATTAAATATAACAGACTTTAAATTCAACAGAAAAATGATCGAGTATTCGGAAGAATTATGCGACAAAAGCAAGGTCATAACGAACATTATAAAAAATTTAAATAAGGGCCAGGTTCATATTGACGCCATATTGAACGGTATCGACGATGGAGTGATTATCACAGACAGCAACAATAATATCCTGCATTGCAATAAATTTATCTGTAAATTGCTCGACAAGCCTCATTCGAGCAATATCGACTGTGATACCAATATATCTTCTTCCTGCTCAGAGCTGTTGAATTTGGGAGAATCTGAAAACCATTTTATGAAACTGAATGACAGCCAAATTAATATTGTTGTGACCAAAAAGGCTTTGAATGTTCATAACGGAGTGCTGAATTCAATCATCATCATTAAGGATGCCGAGAAAATACAGAACATTGAAATCGGCATAAGAAAAAATCTTGCCAAAAAAGGTTACCTTGCGAAATACACCTTCAACGACATCGTATATAACAGCAAAGCTATGAAAGAAGTGATTGAACGCGCCAAAAAAATTGCCTCCCTTGATGTAACGACTCTGATTTACGGCGATACCGGAACCGGAAAGGAGCTGATCGCTCATGCGATACACAACAGCTCCGTGCGCAAAGACAATCCCTTCCTGGCCATAAACTGCGCCGCTATTTCTGAAAATCTCCTGGAAAGCGAACTTTTCGGATATGAGGAAGGAGCTTTTACCAGCGCAAAAAAAGGAGGTAAAAAGGGATTATTTGACCAGGCACACAACGGAACCATTTTTTTGGACGAGCTCAGCAGTATTTCCCATCAAATGCAGATAAAGCTTCTGAGAGTTCTTCAGGAAAGAGAAATCATGAGAGTCGGCGGTACCACCCTTATTCCCATCAATGTCCGCATCATAGCCGCTACCAATGAAAATTTAGACTACTTGATAAACAACGGCGCTTTCAGAAAGGATTTCTATTACAGAATCAATAATTTTACAATCACCGTTCCGCCTCTCAAGGACAGAAAAGAAGATATCCCGCTGATTATTGATTCCATTATGAACCGGAGTCACACCCATAAAAAAATAGACGATGAACTGATGAATTTTTTGACGAATTATAAATGGCCGGGAAATGTCCGGGAATTAAAAAACTGCATCGAATATCTCACCTTTATGGGAGCAAATAAGATAACGCTGCACGATTTACCCCCCACGATGTATATGGAATACGGCAAACAAACCGAAGCGCCATCGCTTAAAGTAGGAGAATTATCCAACAGAGAAAAAGAAATTGCCAACAAAATTTTAGAAATATGCACCTACAGAAATATCGGAAGGAGAAATCTGAACAATATCCTCAATGAACAGGGGTATGACATTTCCGAGTACAAGCTCAGAACTCTGTTGAATTACCTGAAAGAAAAAAATCTGATCTGCCCCGGCAAAGGCCGCGGCGGAATTAAATTGGTTTAACTCCAGGATTTTGTGTTAAACCCATCATTATCTCATAAATTTAACTGGAGGTGATTCTGTGGACGCTTATGAATTAACTGCCGCCATTACGGCATTCGCCATTGCTATAGTTTTATGTGGATTCCATCTCATGAAGCGCGCTACTTCCTGATCTCTTGCCCAGCCTTCAAATATAGCTTTGGCATCACCTACGGTCAATGGTCTTAACAATAGTCGCTCTGTTTCTATTACCGGTGTTTTCATACTACTCCTCAAACTTAAAAACCGTAAACAAACCTGCCCTGTTTGCCGGAACTTTTACGATACCTTTTCAATATTTTGTGAGCGTTCTCTTCAAACATTCTACCATAACAAGCATTATTACGAGTAAAAATTTCACAAGCAAGTGGCGTTCTATAATTTCCTATTTGCCAATACTGATTTTACAGCTTCTCCGATCTCTTCATAGCTTGTGCATCTGCAGATATTGGACTGCAGCCATTCCTCAATAACTGCCTCATCTGCATCCGGATGAATGTTTACCAGGCTATGGCAGTTCATAATAAAGCCGGAGGTGCAATAGCCGCATTGAAAACCCCGTTTTTCAATAAATGCCTTTTGTATAGGCGTTCCTCTCAAGCCTTCAATCGTCGTGATTTCATGCTGGAAGGCCTCTACAGCCAGCATGAGGCAGGATTTAAAAGGCCACCCGTCCAGGAGCACGGTACAAGCGCCGCAGTCGCCGTTTTCACATCCTATTTTAGCCCCTGTCAGCCCCAGTTGCTCTCTAAGGACTCTTAAAAGAGTATCTGCCGGTCTGACAACAACCGTTCTGTCTTCACCATTCACGTGAAGCGCCAGCCTCACAGCCTCTTTGTATGCTTTCATAAGCTCTCCCCATCCAATTTCGCTAAGATTTCCTCAAGCAAATTGCTCAGAACAAACTTTCTGTATTCCGCAGAGCCTTGAATATCATCCAGGATGGGCCCCGGCACATGGCTGATTGCCAGCTTTATTCTGAGCTCCTTTGGAATCCCCGTATGATTGATATCCTCCTCCATCTCTTCAGACCTGAAAGGAAAATCACAAAGGCCGCTGAACGCCATTCGTATCCGGTTATCTTTTTTCAGTGCTGCCATACTGATCAACGGATAACCGCCTACACCCTGTTTTGTCTTCTTGATGCAGAAATTGGGCAGTTTTGAACCGCTCATATCGGTTGCAAGCTGACAAACCAATTCTCCTTTTTCAATCCGGAGTCTCTTATCAAAAGCTTCATTTATGGGGAGCACCCGTCTCCCGTTTTTTCCGTAAATCGTCGCGTTGCTGTCTGTAACCATATAGCCCAATACGGCTTCTTTATATTGAATACTGCCGCATATGTTTCCAATCACCGTTATCTTATTGCGTGAGGTATGATCTGCCGGAAACCCTGCTGTTTCACTTAATACCGGAAAAGATTTAAACTCCCGTAGCTGCGTTAATGATATTGAAGCCCCTACGACAAGCGCATTGCCTTCTATGGCAAAGACCCTGCATTCAGGAATTTGCTTTATATCGATTACAGCCTTTGTTTTTAACTCATTTGTCCTTGCCATAGTGATGATCTCGGTACCCCCGGCGTAATACACAGGCTGCATATTCATGGAGGAAAGTTCATCGTAGAGATTGACTGCCTCGCTTAAAGAATCCGGCTGATAGTATTCAAAATTATACGGAATCATGGTCCTGCCCCCTTTTTACTCTCCAAATATATTCAGGAATCAGGGGCAATTCGTTCAACGGCGCCCTTGCCGCCCGGGACAAGCTGTTGGCAAGTGCCGCCGGCATTGCAACGGTTCCGTATTCCCCGGCGCCTCTGGCGCCGTAAGGCCCATCCGCTTCAGGCGTCTGTACAAAGTCTGCAAGGTATTGGGCATTTTCTCCAAATCGGAAAGTTCTATAGGTTCTTAATTGGATATTCTGCACAATTCCTTCTTTATTGAACAAATATGCTTCTTTACTGGCAAAGCTAAGGCCGGTGTTCATGCCGCCGGTAAGCTGTCCTTCCGCCAGCTTAAAATTTATAACGGTTCCTGCATCGATGACGCAAGCAGCCCTTAAAATCTTGTAGCTGTGGTCATGTTGATCATACTCCACCTCTACCGCACCGGCGCCAACCGTCCATTCCGGCCCCGGATTTCCTTTCCCTGTCTCCCTATCTATATTCGTCAGATGTTCCATAACAAAGTTTCCTCTTCCGATCACCTGTCCCTGGATCGCGTTTCCATTCGGATAGGTGTATCCTAATGCAATATCCTTTATATCGATACCTGCGCCAGGGTCACTTTTTAAAAATATTCTTCCATTGCCCATATCAAGCTCATCCGGTGATGTCCGCAATACGATAGAAGCCGTTCGAAACAGCTGCCTGGTTGCATCCTCTGCAGCCCGAAGCGCTGCATTCCCTGCTAAATAGAGGCTTTTACTTGCTACGGTTCTCCAAGTATTGGGTTCGGTTTGAGTATTGACCTGCATGATTACATGAACCTTATCCACGTCCATCCGCATTTTTTCCGCCAGTATTTGGGCCAGGCCGGTCTTGGTGCCCTGTCCCATCTCTACGACGCCGCACATAAGATTCATGCTTCCATCCGGATTAAAGGTAATAATCGCTCCTGCTTCAGTGTTTTCGACCCCTCCGGAATTCTTCCAGAAGCAGCCGATGCCTTTTGCCCTGACCTTGCCGTCCTCACGATCCTCAATAATTCCGTCATTCCAATCAATCAACTCAGCCACCCTTTGTATGCACTTGGGCAAATCCCCTACATTGCTCCTATTCAATAGAGTTTGTGTGGCACTGGTATGCCCGGGTAAAATCGCATTTTTCAGCCTTAATTCCATAGGGTCCATTTCAAGCTTATCCGCTAATATATCCATGGCCCTTTCGACTGCAAAAGCCTGCTCAGGGTGTGCGAAGCCCCTGAAAGCGGTGGCATAAGGATGGTTCGTATAGACACAGATCGAATCGCACCATACATTTTCGATGTTATAGGGGCCGGTACAGTCAAGACCCGCAGACTGGCTCATAGCAACTGCTCTGTCCGAATAGGCGCCCCCATCAAATAAAAAGGTAATCTCTGCCGCGGTAAGCAGTCCATTCCGTTTGGCTCCCAGCCTCACTTTTGCTTCCAGACCGATATGATCCGGTGCGGTTATGAGGTCTTCCTCCCTGAAATAGGTTAGTTTAACAGTCCTTCCTCCTACTGCGCTGGAGCAAAGAAAAGCGATAAATTCCATCTGTACGGAGGTTTTGCCGCCATATGCGCCGCCGACAAAGGGAACATTTACGATTACCTTTCCGGGCGCTATCTGGAAAAAACGGCTTATTTGATCTTTTATGACAAAGGGAGATTGGGAGCAGGAAGTAATGATAACATTTCCATCCGGTTGTATCTCCGCTATGGCAGACCTTGTTTCCATTGCCGCGTGATCGGAAGGCGGAATGAAAACGCTGACCTCAGCGACAACCTCACTAGCTCCGAAGCCTTTTTCCGCATCTCCTTTTCTTATTTTCGTTCTATTCGCAACATTTGTGCCTGCTTCAGGGTAAGCGCCGCCCAGAACCTTATACGCTCCAAGCCTTTCATGAACTAAAGGCGCATCCCTTTTTATTCCTTCTCCTGGTGAATCGACCACCGGCAGAGGCTCATATTCTGCTTTAATCAGGTTTACCGCCGCTTGCGCTTCAGCCTCACTATCCGCCACCACCACGGCTACAGGTTCACCATGGTATCTTACTTTGTCTATAGCGATCGGAGGTCTGTCTATAATAACCTCACCGGTAAGATGCGGAAAATACAACCCGGTCAGAACTGCTCTGACCCCTGGCGCCTTTTGCGCTTTAGAGAAGTCAATCGCTTTTATCCTGGCATGGGCGTAGGGGCTTATTAACATTCTTGCGTATAAAAGTCCCGGCTTATTGAAATCATCTGTATACCCGGCCGCGCCGGTTACCTTTCTTTCAGCGTCCTTCCGCTGCACGCTCCGGCCTATAACATTATAGTCGTCCATATACTGCTCCTGCATTCATCATTTATTTCTTCCTATAATATATTGACTTCAGGCGCCTCTTATGAATTGATAGGCTATTTCCCAAACCCCTTAAACGCAAAAAAGTCCTGGATTCAATCATTCCAGGACTCCGTTAATACCTATCCGGCAAAGTTTGCAGTCTTTTCCTTCTATTCCACGTTACCGATTTCGCCAGGTAGTTTCAAAAGTTCAAGAGGCTTGCTAATCAGGAACTTCGCTCCGTTTTCTTTCAACTCCTCCATGGGACGGAAACCCCACAACGCCCCTACCGGCAGCATCCCAGCCGCATGCGCAGTTTTCATGTCAACGCCGGAATCTCCCAGAAAAATAAACTCCTCTACAGGAATATCAAGCAATCCGGCGATTTCAAAGGAAGTTTGGGGATCAGGCTTTCGCGGAATGGAGAGCCGCTCGCCGAATACCGCGTCAAACTTCCAATCCGGCAGAAGTGTCTCAATGATTTTCCGTGTGAAGGTATGGGCCTTGTTTGATAAAACGGCCATTTTGATTTGTCTTCGCGCAAGCTCATCCAATAGTTCCGGTATCCCCGGATAAGGTCTGGTCTTTTCGCTCCAACGCTTCTCGTATTCCGCCCGCATGTACGACAGGCAGCAGTCGATGGTTTCATCGTCGCGGTTCGGGCCCGGCAAAGAAACCTCGGCGAGATTCCTCAGCCCGTTGCCGATCAGTCTTTTATAATCCGAAGCGGTGTGCTCCGGAAATCCCCAGTGTTTTAACGCCGCATTCATCGAGTCTGCCAGATCGTCCACAGTATCCAGCAGAGTTCCGTCCAAATCAAAAATTACTGCTCTATAGTTCATATGTATCCTCCAGCATGGACTCCACCGAGTCGGCAATGGACAGCAGGATCAGGCAGCAGGAAGCGGAGCCTGCGTCGATCACCCCACGGGAACGCTCTCCCAGCCTGCTGGCCCGGCCAACCCTTGCAATCATGTTCCTTGTGGAATCTCTTCCCCTGATTGCAGCCTCTCGCATCTCTTCGAGGGCTTCCTCAAAGGCCGCCCCCTTTTCATTGCTTTCCACGAATGCCCTTACGGCGGGGACCAGCGTATCCAGCATGGTTTTATCTCCCACCTCCGCGACGCCAATCTCCCTTACTCCCTCTTCCCCGGCCTTCAGCATCTCTCCCAGAGTTCCGGCGTTGATGGTTTCCCTGCCCTTGCAGGCATCCGCCATGGATTGAAAGAACATGCCGTACAAAGGACCCATGGAACCGCCGATATCCTGTATCAGCACCTTTGAAAGCACCCTGAGGCAGTGTTCCAGATCCCCCGGATTCCGGTCAAGCTCCTGACCGCACAGTGTGAAGCCCTTATTCATGTTGATCCCGTGATCTCCGTCGCCGATGGCGCCGTCGATATCGCTCAGATATTGCTTGTTTTCCTGAATTGTCCCGATCAACCCGTAAACGATTTTGCCGCCCTCGCTGTTTTTAAAGCTTTTCGTCATTTCTCCCGCCTCCCAAACTGGATGAGACCCTGGGAATCCGCTTCCAGATCGATGCATTCCTTCAGCTCTTCATCCAATTTCATTATGGTGAGGGTGACGCCGGCCATTTCAAGAGAAGTAAAGTAATTTCCCACATACGGCACATAAATCCGGATACCCTTTTCTTCAAGCAGGTTGGAGATTTTATTGAACAGAATGTACAGCTCCATCAGTGGCGTAGATCCAAGTCCCGAAAGAAGCACAGCCACTTCATCACCCCATTGGAAGGGCAAATCGGGCAGAATGATATCAGTCATCCGCCTGGCAATCTCGTTAGCAGTTTCCAGTTCCCTCACTTCCAGCCCGGGTTCCCCGTGATGGCCAATGCCAATTTCCATGAAGCCTTCTTCTATAGTGAAGTTCGGGTGGCCCACTTCCGGGATGATGCAGGGACTGAGCCCGATCCCCATGCTTCTTGTATTGTCGATGGCCTTCTGCGCCGCAGCGGTCACCTCGTCCAGACTTCCTCCCATGGCCGCTTTTGCTCCGCCGACCTTCCACATCAGAATCTCCCCCGCCACGCCGCGTCTTTTCTTTCTCTGATCCGATGGAGCCGAGGGCACATCGTCGTCGGCCACCACAGTCTTGACCGTAATTCCTTCCGCGGCGGCCATTTTGACCGCCATTTTTACATTCATATTATCCCCGGCATAATTTCCGTACAGACAGGCCACCCCTTTTCCTGAGTCGGCAGCCTTGAACGCGTCATAGAACATCTGGGCCGGTGGAGAAGAGAAGATTTCACCTACGGCCACGGCGTCCACCATATTTCTCCCGAGATATCCGACGAAGGCTGGTTTATGGCCCGAACCGCCGCCCGTTACGACGCCTACCTTTCCTGCTATGGGCGCCGCGGTATATTTCACAACTCTTCTGTTTTCGGTGCGCGTGACAGTTCCCTGCCTTGCTTTCAGGTAGCCCTCCAGCATTTCATCGACGACCTTCTGCGGATCATTGATCATTTTCTGCATAACTCAACCCTCCTTATGAAACGACTCGTATTCCAGTTCACGCATTTTTTCCACCTTGGACAGCGACCTGTTTCCCTCAAACTCCGATCTGAGCCACACGTCCACGATGACTTTCGCAAGCTCGCAGCCGATCACCCGCGCCCCCATGGTCAGAACCTGGGCGTTGTTGCTTTTCCTCAGCCTTTCCGCCGAATATGCGTCATGACACACCCCGGCGTACACGCCTTCCACCTTGTTTGCGATCATGGCCATTCCCAGCCCGGTTCCGCAGATGAGGATGCCCCTGTCAAATTCGTCTTTTTTGATCTTTTGTGCCAGGTGATATCCGATTTCCGGATATGCGGCGGTCCTTCCTTCCGAGAAGTTCAGGTCGGTAATATCCACTCCGTTCTCTTTCAGGTGTTCATATATCGTCTTTTTCAGCTCTGTGGCCGCGTCGTCACAGTCGATGGCGACCCTCGGATTCTTACCGCTCATATCAGCCCACCTCTTTTGCTGCCCTTTTCAGGTTGGCAAGCCCCTCCACCGCCAGCGCCTCGCCGGATTCAGCGAATTTGCGCCAGATCGCACACATTCCGTTCAATTCCTCAAAGCCCGGATCAAAGGACTCGATGGTCAGCGGTCCCTGATACCCCACATTTTTCACGGCGGTGAGAAATTCCCTCCACGGTACGAGGCCGGTCCCCGGAATGCCCCTGTCATTTTCATTCACATGAATATATCCCAGATATTCTTTGCCGCAGGTCTCAACGGCCCCCTTGAAGCTTTTTTCCTCCCGGATCATGTGGAAACAATCGAGATGGACCTTTACGTTTCCGGTGCCCACATCCCTGCAATATCTCACCGCATCCTCCGCGATATTCAGAAAATGGGTTTCAAACCGGTTGATGCATTCCACCGCGATGATCATATCACAAGCCTCTTTCGCATATTTGGCCACGCTACGCATGACGTTCACCGACCACTCCCATTCCTGTTCGGTCCGGGGTTTTCTCGTAAGATAACCCCAGGCGGCATAATTCACGCCGCCGAGTATCTTGGATCCCAATTCCGCGTTGATATCGACCAGGAGCTTCAGGCTTTCCTCTGCCTTAGCCCTGATTCCCGCATCCGGCGATATGGGATTTGTTTTTTCGTTCAATGTCGTCGTGGTGACGAGCTCGATCCCGACTTCTCGCGCCTTTTCCTTGACGAGCTTCGTAGGAAAGACCTCCGGATGAGCGATTGCAATGTCCAGGGTTTCAAACCCCAATTCCTTCGCCTTCGCTATGATCCACAGGTCCTTCTCTGAAAAATTTTCAGACCAGATAAAAGAATCTACCCCGAATTTGAACATCGATATTCCTCCTCACTACTCTCCGAAGTCCTGATCCGCCAGGACCTTCAAAGAGTCGATTGCCGCCTTCTCATCGGCGCCTTCCGCAATAATGGTCAGCTTCGTGCCTTTTACCGCTCCCATGCCCAAAATATGAAGAATGCTCTTGGCATTATATTCTTTGCCGTCTTTCACCACCGTTATCGTAGAGCTGTATTTGCTCGCTTCTTTCGTAAACAAGCTCGCCGGCCTGGCATGAAGACCCGATTTATTATTTAATATCAAATTTAGCTCAAGCATCTGGTTTCTCCCCGTTCAGTGTTTCTTAAAGCAAGCAAAAGCGAATTCGTCCTTACAAAGAGAATTGAATCCGCTTTTGCTTGATATGTAAATTCAGCCGCTCACTTTGTAAAGACCTGTCATATCCCCGGCGCAATCGCAAAAACAGCTTTAACGGGATGCGCGTTGAAATTCAGCAGCTGGTACGTCGTTCCTTCGGGAAGGAAGAAGGAGTCTCCCTTATCTACGATAAAAGCCTCCAAAGTGTCGGGAAGATTTACCGTAATGGGACCTTCAAGAACATAGATCACACAGTCGCCCTTGTGGGAATCCGGTTCCGACGTCCTCGGTCCCACTCCCCCTGCCGGAAGGATGAATTCTCCCATATGCATGAAATCATTGCTGACGGTAAACTTGATGAGCATCGGATTCTTTGTTCCATGGATCGTAACCAGCTTATTCTCTTCCGGAATTCTGTAGAGTGGATAAGGGGCCTTGCGCCCTTCGGCGCCTTCGATAGGCCATTTTCCGATGTCGTCCGTCGTCGCCTGCCGGTCGATTCCGGGCAGCGGGGAAATATACGGAAGGCTGTCGTTGTTCTTTCCCTTGTACATCTTTGTTTCTTCATCGGATGGAAATACCGCCGGAGGAACATGTTCATCCCAGGCCTTCGGAGCGATAAAGAACAGGATGCTCGCCTGCTCGCTGCCGAAATTATACGCCTTGTGCCAGGCCTCCCGGGGCAGCCAGATTCCTTCTCCCGTATTGACCTGCACGAACTGACCGCTTGCATTTCTCTGGATCACTGGGCCGTTCAGGATATAATAGGCCTCGTCTCCGGGATGGATATCGATGGGATCGAAGGAACTGCCGGGAGCTAACTGGTAAATTCCCAGCAGCAGCTTATCCGTGCTTACGATCAGGTAATTCAGATCGCTCGTATACGGATTATCCGGCGGATAGAGAAAATGAAAATACTGATCCTTTCTTATGAGAGCCGGTTTTTTGTCTTCGGGTTCAAAGGGGAATTTCCCCATAACGTCTTTAAATCTTGGCAATTTGGTAACCTCCTTATGTCATTCCTTTAAACGTTCAGAGCCTCTGTGTCCACTTCTTCTTCTGACTCCTTCACGTCTTTTTTCAGCAATAAAAGCATTCCCGCCGTGACCAGGCTTGCAATGGCAAACACGCCCAGCCAAACCAGAGGCCGATTGGCGAGAAAGATTACAAACATGCCCCCATGAGGCGCCTGCAGTGTTAAGCCCGCCGCGTAGGACAGGGCCGCGCCCACCGCGCTTCCAACCATCAGAGAGGGAATTACTCTGAGCGGGTCCTTGGCGGCAAAGGGAATCGCAAATTCCGTTATCATCGCACAGCCGCCGATCACACAGCCGCCGATGGATTTTCTGTCCATATCGGTAAATTTCTTTTTTGCAATGAGCATCGCAATCGCAAGACCCATGGGCGGACTCATGGAAGCGACAAAATTTGCCGCCATGGGAGCCCAGTTCCCTGCCGAGGATGCCGCCAGGGCGAAGGCATAAGCTGCCTTGTTGACCGGTCCGCCCATATCAAAGGCAAGCATCGCCCCCTGTATGATCCCGAGTACGATGAGACTGCCCCCTGTCATATTGCCAAGGACTTCTGTCATAGTATTGTTCAGCCATGTTACCGGCACCCCGATAATATAGGTCATGATGACGCCGACGAAAAATGTCCCGAACAAAGGAATGATCAGAGTAGGAAGCAAAGATTTAAGCATGACGGGAACCGGTATTTTCTTCAGATAATTAACAAGATAACCTGCGATAATTCCGCCGATCATGGCGCCTAAAAATCCGGAGCCCTGATTGTTGGCAATCATACCTGCAACAAAGCCCGGCGCAATGCCCGGCCGGTCCGCCAGCGAAAATGCGATATAGCCGCCTAAGGCAGGTATCATCAGACCGAAGGCGACTTTTCCCCATGCGAAAATATCCGCGGCAAATCCGGGGGTTTCGAAAACGTAAATGCCTCCGATTGCAAAGCCGACTGCAATCAGGATACCTCCGGGGATAACAAATGGAATCATGTAGGAAACGCCGGTCAGCAAAGCCTTCTTGATGTCATTTCCGACCTTGGAAAGTGATTGACTCATTTAATTTTCCTCCCTTATTA
>DATMXY010000209.1:0-5907 GCA_035561275.1 Anaerovoracaceae bacterium
GGCCGCACCAAATGAGGGAAATAGTTTGTGATGTTTTGGTTATAGGTGCCGGCGCTGCCGGAATCCGCGCCGCCTATGAAGCCAAAAAAGCCGCGCCGGAATTGGATGTTGCTTTGACGTGCAATGGAAGGCTTCATTCCAGCGGAAGCACAAATCTTGACGCTTCGGAAGCGTTGGGGATCAACGCCCCCTTTAATTACATGAAGGATGGAGACGATACCGATACATACTACGAAGATATTATTTCAACAGGCGACGGCCTCGCAAGCCCTGAGCTCAGCCGCATTGTCGCTGAAGAGTCCTGTGCGCGCCTGACGGAGCTAATGGAGCTGGGTGTGAAATTTGAAACCCGCCAGGACAGGCCTTTCCAGCAGAAGCTTTCGGGCTGCACCAAAGCCAGGTCCCTCACCTGCGGAGGGGGGACCGGCTTGCAGATAACCCGGGCGCTGTCCAAAGCGTGTCTGGAAGAGGGTGTAAGAACCGTGGAAAACGTAAGGGTTTTGTCCCTCTGCCAGACCGCTGACAAAAAGGTCTGCGGCGCTATCGGACTCGCTGAGGGACAGCCGGTGACCTTTGCCGCCAAAACGGTGGTTTTGGCAACCGGCGGGGCCGGAAGGATTTTTGCGCGGAACGTAAACCCCCCGGATGTCGCCGGCGACGGCTGGGCTATGGCCGCGCAGGCGGGGGCCAGGTTTGTAAACATGGAATTCTTTCAGATCGGTCCGGCGGTGGTAAAACCCGAAATGAGGTTTATTATTCACAGCCATATGTGGAGGTTCCAGCCGAAGCTTACCAATGCCAGGGGAGAGGAATTCCTGTCAAAATACTGCCCGGCAGGGGTCAGCCCGGAAGAAGTGCTGAAGCTGAAGGCCATGTCTTATCCCTTTTCCGTTCGAACAGAGGCAATGTACCTTGACATTGCGGTCTTTAAGGAAATCCTATCCGGAAAAGGGACCGCCAACGGCGGAATTTATCTGGATGTGACCCATATCGAAACGGAAGAATTTTTGGAAAAGGCTCCTATCACTTATCACCGATTTAAGAAAGCAGGGGTCGATTTAAGAAAAGATAAAATTGAACTGGGACTGGTCGTCCAGAACTTCAACGGCGGCGTGCAGATAGACGGGAACGGATACACCGGGGTACAAGGATTGTATGCGGCGGGCGAGGTGACGGGAGGCGTTCACGGTTCCGATCGGCCGGGCGGCAACAACCTGACGGATACGCAAATATTCGGATACCGCGCGGGAGTCAGCGCTGCCCGGGAAGCGCAGAAGCTGGCCCGGCAGAAGATCGGCGGCGGAGCGCCCGCGGAATTGGGCCGCATTGAAATGAACGACAGGGACAAAGCGATTCTTGAAGAGAGCAGGCAGCTGTTCTACAGAGAACTTACCGTCGTCAGGACTGCGGAGGGCTTAAAACATGTTCTTGAATTTGTCGGCCGATATCTGCAGGAGGACGTCTGCATTGAAGTAAAAAATCAATTGCTGGTGGGCAGCCTTTTGGCGCAGGCAATGCTGATCCGGGAAGAAAGCAGGGGAACTCACTATCGGGAGGACTTTCCGGAACGCCGGGAAGACTGTGCAAACAGGATCGTAATGAGGCAGGAGCAAAACCGGCAGATTACCGTGGAGATTCAAGAAGTGCAGTAGACAAGGAGGACAGCATTGGATACTTTAAATCCGAACATCAAAGAAAGACTGATGAAACTTTCGACGACAAATATTGCCGACGCATTGGACGTATTTGGTTTAACCGGGGCTACATATGGAATTCGCCCCATCTGGCCTGTGATGGAAAAAATCGCGGGGCCTGCCATAACGGTAAAGCTGATTGCGGCGGGACTGACCAAAGGGAAAACCCATCTCGGCGTCAAAGCCATTGATCTTGCCAAACCCGGCGACGTCATCGTGGTGGACAACAGCGGCAGGCTTGACACTTCCTGCTGGGGAGGGATTCTTGCCAACGGTGCAAAAATGAAAGGCGTAGCGGGAGTGGCCATCGACGGCGCCTGCCGCGACGTGGATGATTATGTGGAAATCGGCTTTCCCGTTTACGCGAGAGGGTCGGTGGTTTCCACCGCCCGGGGTCGGATCATGGAGCACAGCACAAATGAAATGGTTCAATTTGGAGGCGTACAGGTGAGGCCGGGGGATATCGTTGTCGGAGATAAAAGCGGCGTCGTGATCATTCCACGGGAAAAGCTGGAGGATGTCCTGAACAAGGCGGAAGAGCTGTGGGAAAAGGAAGAAGCCATGATCGGCGAAATCCGCTCCGGCAGGACCATGGCAGAGGTGGATGAAGAATATAATTATGAAAAAATGCTGAAATGAAGGGTAAGGGCATGAAGGATAAAAGACGAATCATTGTGGCGATCACCGGAGCCAGCGGCACCACATATGGAATCCGGCTGCTGGAGGCTCTCCGCCGGCACGAGGAAATAGAAATTCACCTGATCGTCAGCCCCTGGGCGGAAGAGAACATTAAAATCGAGACGGATTATAACATGGACAGGATCCTGGAACTGGCGCATTATCACTACCGCAACGAGGAGATGGCGGCAAGGATCGCAAGCGGATCCTTCCGGGTGTCCGGAATGGTGGTGATACCTTGCAGCATGAAGACCCTGGCGGCAATTTCCTGCGGCTTTGCGGATAATCTGACGGCGAGGGCCGCGGACGTCATGCTGAAGGAGCGCCGCACCCTGATTATCGTTCCGAGAGAAACACCGTTCAATGCCATTCACCTGGAAAACATGCTGAGGCTTGCGCGTATGGGCGTAAGCATTGCGCCTCCCATTCCGTCGTTCTACCACAAACCGGAATCCATAGACGATCTGATCAGCCACTTTACGGGAAGAGTCCTGGATTTATTGGAAATCGACCACGAAATGGCGGGAAGATGGAACGGAGGTCAGGAGTAACGATATGAAAGAAGAAATTTTAGAAAGATTTAAAAGCCTGCCCCTGGGCAATATCTGCGATGCAAATCAAAAGCGGGGGAATATGGATCCGGGAATAAAACCCATCGATCCCGGCTCTAAGCTTGCGGGAGAGGCTTATACCGTAAGATGCCACCCAAGAGACAATCTGGCGATCCATAAAGGGATCTATGAGGCGCCGGAAGGGAGCGTTCTGGTGGTGGATACGCAGGGATATTGGAACTGCGGCTATTTTGGAGATATTATGGCCCTTGCCTGCCAGGTCCGCAGAATTGCCGGGCTGGTGATCGACGGAGGGTGCCGTGACGCGGATGACATGCAGGAGGTGGGATTTCCCGTGTTCTGCCGCACGCTCAATCCGGGAGGTACGGTAAAAGCCACCTCCGGACAGACGGCATGCGTAGTCTTATGCGGTGGAGTACCGGTGGAAACCGGAGATCTGATTGTCGGGGACCGAAACGGCGTCGTTGTTGTGAAAAAGGAAGACGTAGAAAAGGTTCTTGAGGGAGCGGAAGCCATCGCCGCCAAGGAAATCATAGTGAGAGAAAGGCTGCTTGCCAGGGAAAGCACACTGGAAATTTACGGACTGGATAAACTGTTATAAATAGAAAGGTGAAATAGCGATGGAGAAGGAAGATCGTTCCGGAGATGAGCTGATACAGAAATTGAAAGAGCTGGATGTCTGCTGCGTTTCCGACGCCATGGACCGGTTGGGGATCCCCTGCGGTTTAGAGGGGATCAAAGCCGTGGTTTCCGGAAGCGTCATTTGCGGCAGAGCTTTTACGGTCCATTACATTCCTTGCGGCACGGTAAAAGGTACCGTAGGGGATTTTCTGGACGACGTCAAGCCCGGAGAGGTTGTGGTGATCGACAATGCCGGGCGCGCCAATTTTACCGTATGGGGGGACCTGATGTCCATCAGCGCTTCCAAAAGAGGGCTGGGAGGAACCGTCATCGACGGAGTATGCAGGGATATCCCCATGATCAAAAAGCTGAACTACAATATATTTACAAAAGGTCATTATATGGTTACAGGCAAAGACAGGGTCGAGGTTGACGCTGTGAATGTGCCGGTATCCATTTCAGGGGTTCAGGTAAAACCCGGTGATATTATTTTAGGCGATGATACCGGAGTGATTTGCATTCCTTCGGAAAAAGCAGAGCGTGCATTGGCGGTAGCGCTGGAAATTGCCGAAAAAGAGGCTAAGATCGAGGAAGGCCTTGCCTCGGGGCTTTCTTTGCGTGAAGCGCGGGCGGCTGTGAATTATCATTCCCTTCAAACCTATGAAGAGTCCAAGCAATAAAAAAGAAAGAGGATTTGATATGTATTTAACGGATGAAGAGAAAAGCATGCTCAGCGGCGAACGCGGCGAGATGGTGCAGAAATGCATGAAGGTCCTGGTAACTCTGGGGGAAATCTACGGAGCAAAAAGAATGCTTGAAATAAACAGCGTTCATTCTCCGGGCGTATCCTACAGGGTGACAGGGGACGCAGGTCTGAACTATGTAAAGGATGCCAGCAAAGAAAGTTGTTTTGCCGTCCCCACTACATTGAACAACATTGGCATCGACATGCACAATTGGGAAGCCATCGGCTTTGATCCCGAATTTGTGCAGAAACAGATGGAGCTGTCGGAAGCGTATAGGGAAATGGGTGCGTTCATGTCCAATTCCTGCACACCCTACCTTTACGGCAATATCCCCCTGAAAGGGGAGCACGTGGCATGGGGGGAATCCTCCGCTATTGCTTTTGTAAATTCGGTGCTGGGTGCGAGAACAAACCGGGAAGGCGGGCCCACGGCCCTCGCCGCTGCAATTACGGGAAGGGTGCCCGAATATGGTCTTCATCTCGATGAAAACAGGAAGGGAACATACCTGTTCAAGGTTGAAGTTCCGCTCAAAAATGATACGGATTACGCCTCCATGGGCTATTACTGCGGCGCTATAGCCGGAAGAGGGATTCCTGTTTTTACGGGCATAGAAAAACGGCCCACCCTGGAAAACCTCAAGGCGTTGAGCGCGGCGTTAGCCTCATCGGGTGCTGTTGCGCTTTATCATATCATAGGGGTAACCCCGGAAGCGCCGACGCTGAAAGCGGTGATCGACGGGGAGGTCCCGGTATATTCCTTCGGAAAAGAGGAATATCAAAAAGCGTTCGAGACATTCAACTATTCCGGCGCTGTGGACTTTGTTGTTTTCGGCTGTCCCCATGCTTCCATTCAGGAGATGAAAATCCTCGCATTGCTTTTTAAGGATAAAAAAGTCAAAGCGGAAACATGGGTATGCACTTCTCACCAGGTTAAGGATCTTGCCTTCGAAACAGGCTATGGGCAGGTGCTGGAGGAGGCCGGAGTGACGATAATCTGCGATACCTGTCCGATCCTTTGCCCAACTCTGGACAAGGGATATAACAACGTTGTTACCAATTCCGGAAAGCTTGCCCATTACATCAGAGGCCTGTGGAACATGAAATCCCGCCTGGCCAATGCGGAGGACTGTATGAAGGCTGCCGTGGATGGTAGATTGGAGTAAATATGGAAGATCTTATTTTACAGGGAAGAAAAATTGCCGAGGGTCAGGCGGAGGGAGAGGCTCTTGTTACCAGCCAGCCTTTGTCCTTTATGGGGAGCGTCAATCCCAAAACCGGATATATCATTGAGAAAGGGCACGAGCTTGAGGGTCATTGCCTGAAGGATAAAATTTTTGTTTTTCCTTTTTCAAAAGGATCAACCGGAGGCTCCTATATGCTGTATGACGTCGTAAAAAACGGCGTCGGTCCCAGGGGAATCATTAATGCCGACGCAGACTCGGTATGCGTGATCGGCGCCATCGTCGCCGAAATCCCAATGATAGACAGGATTGAAATTACTGAAATTAAGAGCGGGGACTATGTGTACCTGGATGCTACGAACGGAATTGTAAAGGTACGTAAGGTGAACATATAAAAAGGCTAATATAATTTAAAT
>DATMXY010000210.1:0-4056 GCA_035561275.1 Anaerovoracaceae bacterium
ATATAGGCGAGAGTAGGATATTTTTTTGACCGAATTACAAGGAGGATTGCATGAAAGGATTGGTATTTGAAAAAAACGGAGTTGTCGTCCTAAAAGATGTGGATAAGCCTGTTCTCCAAAATGATACGGACGCCATCGTCAGGATCACCCTGACAACGATCTGTGGCAGCGACGTTCACCTGGTGGAAGGGCATATCCCTACAACGTCGGGCTATGTGCTGGGGCATGAATATGTCGGTGTTATTGAGTCTTTAGGAAAAAATATTAAAAATTTAAAACCGGGAGACCGCGTTGCCGGTCCTGCGGCGCCTTATTGCGGCCAGTGCGAAAACTGTAAAAAAGGAAATATCGCCCATTGTCTGAACGGCGGAGTGCATGGCAGCGGTAAGGAATTCGGAAATCTGGACGGGACCCACAGCGAATTTATAAGGGTTCCCAACGCACATGTAAATTTGCTTCCCATCCCTGATGATGTTTCCGATGAGCAGGCTATTTTTACGGGCGACATCCTTTCTACCGGATATAGCGCCGTTAAGGACGCTCAGATAAAAATGGGGGATACTGTCGTCGTATTTGGCGGAGGCCCGGTCGGATTATGCGCCGTTGAAGCGGCAAGGCTGTTCAATCCGGGGCAGATCATCCTGGTCGGACATTGCGACGGATTCAGGATGGAGGTCGGAAAATCCATGGGCACCGATCATACAATCTTATCGTCGGAAGAAAACGCCGTCTTGAAAATCTTTGAGCTGACAAATGGAAAAGGCGCGGACGCCGCCATTGACGCAGCCGGCAGCAATCAGACGTTAATCGACGCCGTGCGCTGTGTCGGCATAGGCGGCCGGGTTTCCTTAGCGGCGCTTTATGCGGCGCCCGTTGAACTGCCCATGCAAGAACTATGTATGAAAAATATACAAATTAAAATGGGGCTTGGCTATCTGGGAGATATGGACCGATTGATGAAAATGATCGAAAAGGGTAAAATCAAAACGGATCGGTTGATCACACACCGCATGGCTTTAAAGGATATCGAAAAAGCGTTTGAAATATTCCGCGGCAGAACCGAGCCCGTGATTAAAATTCTTATCAAACCATAAGCAGAACATTCCACCGGCAACGGAGCTGCTTTACGAACTCAGAAAAGGCTGTGCTTCAGAGCGCAGCCTTTTCTGCATCAACGCGATTTCTAAAGCTCCGCTGTGACAATATTCATGATCGGTTTAACAGGACTGAACGGGGCGCCGTCGGACCTGACCAGATAGCGGCTTTCCATACCTTGGGCATCCAGCCTCTCCCGCAGCGAGAAACCGAACTGTCCCAGATAGCCGGCACACGCGTCGGCGTCCATTCCAAATTTGATCTGTTCGTCCTTCAACTGCGTGTCGATGAGTCCATGTTCATGGTCGACGTGCTGGAAGTCGAAACTGAGCAGGCTGCCGGGCGCGGCATGGCGGCTGATTGCTTCCAGCATGGCGTCCACTGCCTGCGGGCTTAAGTAAAAGGTCACCCCTTCCCAGCTGAACAGCGACGGCTGAGTATCGTCATATCCGCTCTCAGAGAGAAGCCGGAACAGGTCGTCATGTTCGAAATCCACCGGCACATAAACGACATTGCCGGGAACAGTTATGCCGTTGTCCATGAGAATCCTGCGTTTATCCTGCTGTGTGGCGGCTGCATCCACTTCAAAAATCACGGCTCCCCGGCTTTGTTCCGCGAACCGGTAAGGACGGCTGTCATATCCGGCGCCCAGCAGAACGATCTGGGTAAATCCGTTGCGAAGGCACTGCAGGAATAATTCGTCGAAATGTCTTGTTCTTGCTATGACGTATTCATAAAGGCCTTCGGGAATCATTTTTTTGATCTGACTGCGGAACTCAGGACTTTGAAGCGGCTGCCGCTTGTCTTCCGGCAGAAACAACTCCGCGAAACTGTCGCCGCCCCGAATCGCGGGATCGTCCTCGAACACTGCCAATGCCCGCAAAGAAGCAATCAGCATGGCAGTCTGAGAAATGGCTCGTTCGTGTTTTTCATCGCCCATAATAATACCTCCATTTTGAATGATACAGATCGAATAATACAATTGATATATATAAGATGCATCAGGCCGGTCATACGGCCCGGTTACAGTAAGATCATATTCAGCCGCCAGAAAAAGGCCGCAAGGCATATGGCGCTTGCAGCCGCGATCGTATAGCAGATCCTGTCCGCCGGCGTACGATACCGCCGGATCCAAACCGTCGCGGCAACCGTAAGTGAAAGAGGCGCGGAAAGCGCGATGAGCGGCGAGAGGACGCGCAGCGCCCGTATGCCTTCTCGCAGGATACCGTAATCCGAAAGGACCAGGTTTCCATATGCATCCACGCGCCCCGCAGTCATCAGAAGAATTGCCGCGCATGCGGTTCCGCCCAGCAGCGCCAGCGCGCATGCGGTCTGCACCGACTTATATAAAACGAGAAATCCAGACCAAAAGTAAACTTTATAAGCGGGACATTGCTGTAGGCCGGCGTTTCCCCTCTCATGTCCAGCGCATAGTAAACGGATCGGGGGTCGTTGATCGTACCGTCAAGCAGCGCCGTTCCCAGCGCATAAGGGGAAATGAAATCCGTGGGCGTGTCGCCCGAATTGGTCAGTACCACGACGCCGATCTTCAGCTTTGGATACCAGATCATGGCGGAAAGGAAGCCAAAGCCCCCGCCGCCGTGGGTAAGAAACTGATTGCCGTTTCGGACCCATTTCTCGACGCCCAGCGCATAGCCTTCCGTCTGACCCGGCTTCGGGAAGGGGATGCGGTACATTTCGGCGAGGCTTTCCTGATTGCGCATATGATACCGGACGAACCGGATCATATCGTTCGCGCTGGCATACACCCCGCCTGCGGGGATCATGGGGATCTCCACCGGCACTTTATAAAGCCGGGAATCGTGACCGACGGCACGGTTGGGATTGGCTTCGATTTTCTCCATGTCCAGCGTGGTGTTCTGCATACCGATCTCATCTTTGAGCAGGGCGTCGACATAGGGCACAAACCCCTTGCCTGACACCCTGCCGAGGATATACCCCGCCAGGTCTATACCGAGGTTTGAGTATGCGTACTCTGTTTCCTGCGGCATACACGGGGACGCACCCGCCGGCTATAACTGCCGAGGCCGCTGCCGCCGCTATTACGCCGCGAACCATACCCAGTGAAATCTTCATCGGAATACCTCTTAAAATACCTCTTATTTGAGTGTTAATGGCGGACGAATGCTAAAATCGTGGTCGCCAGCACCGAAATGCCTGTCGCCACGCCAATCATCATGTGAAAATTGATTGAGCTCGCTATATCGGTAACATTCTTGCTGTTGTGGATCCAGAAACCGCAGATCAGCGTGGACGCGATCAGCAGCAGTGATATAACGGACAGCACGATGTGTAATGTTCTCATGATAACCCTCCTTTCTGAGGCTTGATTGCCATATCAAGTATGACGTCGATAGCTTCTTCCCTTTGTTTCTCGTCCCGGATATTTACGCCTGCATAGCGCCGGAATTCCTCCATTTTCAGAAGGATCACCTGCATGGCCGTAATCATCTGAAGCGCGATGATTTTGATTTCGAGATCGCTTTTTGTTCCGCCAAAGTGTTCCTTCAGAAGCGGCGTAATGTAATAGCAGAGGCTCATATCACCGTTCACGATCTCATAAGAGAGCTGGGCGCGGAAGATTTCAGTGTATTGCAGGGCAAGCTCCGCCGTTTGATGGAAAAATTGCCTGAGCCGTTCAAAGGGGGTTCCTTCACCCCGGCCCGGAGATAATCCTCCTGCCAGTTCCGTCATCTGTCCCGCTATGACTTCATATACAAGCTTATCTTTTGAATGGAAATGATAACTGACCGTGCCGATTCCGACGCCTGCCTTCTGGGCGATTTTACGCACGGTGACGTCCCCGACGGGGCAGCCCTCCGCAAGCAGTTCCCGCACGGCCGTCATGATCTTTTCTTTTGCTTCTCTGTCTGACATGATTTGCTCCTCAAATAAAATATACCGAACGCGTTTCGTACATGTTCAGTATATGATCAGAGA
>DATMXY010000211.1:0-5668 GCA_035561275.1 Anaerovoracaceae bacterium
GCACGTCATGCCCGCAGGCGTGCATGATTCCCTTTCTTTCCGATGCGTAGGGCAAGGCCGTTGTTTCCTGAATCGGCAGCGCGTCCATGTCCGCCCGCAAAGCCACCGTCTTTTTTCCTTGATTTGTTTTTATACTGCCTACGATTCCCGTCGCAAGCATCCGTTGGGTTTCGACGCCGAGTCTGCCCAGTTCGGATTGGATTCGTTCCGCCGTCCTGTACTCCTCATTCCCCAGTTCAGGCCAGCGGTGGAAATCCTGCCTCAGCCCGACCGCCCACTTCTCAGCCTCCTTTATCAACTCATCCAAATCCAAGAGATTAATCACTGAATTCCCTCCCCCGCGGTGTTAATCGGAAAATTGTATTAATATAATATTAGGAGAAGAAGAGAATTAGCAGTAGAAATCTAAAAATCGAAGATTTTTGATTTCTTTGCATAAGTTCGCCGACAATTTGCTCCGCAAATTGGGCGAGCTAGTATGAGGAGGTACTTCAGAATGGTCCCGATGATAAAGCCAAAACACCTGAAGCCCGGAGACCGGATCGCGCTGATTGCCCCGTCGTCGCCCGTCGATGAGGATAAATTGGCGCTTGCCGTAGATTCCATAAAATTCCTGGGTCTAAAGCCCATCCTGTTTCCGTCTGTCACGCTGCGGCACGGATATCTTTCCGGCTCCGACGAGATTCGTGCACAAGACGTCGATACCGCCTTCGCCGATTCCGAAATAGACGGTATCTTCTGCATCCGTGGCGGCTATGGCGTTACCCGGATCCTGAACCGCGTCGATTTTAAAATGATCGCGGAAAATCCCAAGGTATTTCTGGGTTACAGCGATATCACCGGGCTCCATGTCGCGTTGAATCAGCTATGCCGTCTGATCACGTTTCACGGGACCATGCCCTCCTCGGGTTGGAGAACCCGGGATCCCATCACCATGCAAAGCCTGCCCGAAAACCTTTTTTGTCCGGTCCCCGCAGGCCCCGCGCCCTGCATTCCCAACGAACCCATTGAAATCATCAACCCCGGCGTCGCGATGGGACGGATCATCGGGGGCAATCTTTCCCTGCTTGCTTCAACGCTCGGTTCCCCTTATGAAGTTGATACAAAAAATAAAATCCTCTTTATAGAGGAAGTCGATGAGAGGAATTATAAGGTTGACCGAGGGCTCACAGCACTGGCCCTGGCGGGTAAATTTTCCGACTGCAACGGTATCATTCTGGGAACCTGGGACGAAGTGGGCGACCCGGATGTGGAACCAGATAAAAATCTGACCCTGCGCCAGATCTTCGAAGAGGTGGTTAAGCCTTTCGGCAAGCCGACCATCAATAATTTCAGGGCGGGTCATATTTATCCCCAGATCACGATCCCCATGGGAGTAACGACGCTGCTGGACGCCACAACCGGGATCGTTTCCTTCCTGGAAGCGGGAACAAAATAGCCTATCGTTCCATTCCAAGCCTGATCACGGTATTGAGCAGGACTTCCGCGCCCTTTTGCAGGTCTTGATAGTCGGTCCATTCCTCCGGAGTATGGCTGATCCCATTTTTGCTCGGAACGAAGATCATGCCTGTGTCAGTATGGTTTGCCATCACCATGGAATCATGGCCAGCCCCGCTGTTCATAGATTTATAGGAATAACCAAGGGTGGAAGCTTCATTTGTGATGGCATCCGTTATCCTTTTAGACAAGGAGACCGGTCTGCACCAGAAGGTGTTTGAAATTTGAGTGCTCACGCCATGCTTTGCTTCCAGCTGTTTTAATATCGCGGCAGCCTTGTCGTAAATCTGCTCGATATCAGCCTCGTTGGAGGATCTTGCGTCTATTGTGAATTCAACTGTTCCCGGGATCACATTCGCGGCGTTGGGCAGCACCTGGAGTTTTCCTACTGTAGCCACCATATCCCTGTTGATCCCGGAGGCCGCCTGATTGACGGCAAAAATTGCCTCGGAGGCAGCAAGAAGCGCATCCGCTCTCAAGTGCATGGGAGTAGTCCCCGCATGCCCCGCCCTTCCTTTTATAGTGACTTTATAAACTGCCAGACCTACGATACTCTCCACAATGCCGATTTCTGTCCCTTCCGCTTCCAGCAGCGGTCCCTGCTCAATATGAAGCTCAAGGAAGGCTTTGATTTCTTTTGGATTCCTCAGGGCTTTCTGCAGTTCCGGTTCTATCCCAAAATCCTGCATTGCCTGCCGTACCGTCACATGATTTTCATCCTCGGTCATATCCAGTTCCTCGTCCGGCAATTCTCCTGTTATAGCCCTGCTGCTCATCATTCCGGTCCCGAAGCGCACGCCTTCTTCATCGTTCATTGCCAGAACCTCCACAGGGCAGCAAAGCTTCGCCGTTTCTTCACGCAGGGCCCTCGTCGCTTCAAGGGCGGCGGCAAGCCCCGCCACGCCGTCAAAAGCCCCTCCGTTTCTCACCGAATCATAATGGGATCCGATCAGGATTGCAGGAGCATCGGATGCGGCGCCTTCCATCCTGCCGATGATCGTTCCCACTCCGTCCTCTCTTACCTTCAGGCCGACCGCCAGCATCTGTCCCTTGATATATTCCCTGGCCTTTCTGTCCTCGGGCGTAAAAGGAAGGCGGGTCACGCCCGCACCCGGAGTCGCCGTAAATTGCGCCAATGTCTCGATATCTTTTTGGATACGCTCAATATTGATACCCATGCAGATGCCTCCTGAATTTGTTATCTGTTTGTCCGACGGACAAGTCGGTTAAATATTTTTATGCCTTTGTATTTTCTTTGTCGTGGTCTTGATGAACTCGTCCTTACGGACGGCTATATTCCGCACTCTCTTATAGATCGGGAGCTTTTCGTTGATCTCGGAGATTACCCGTTTAATGAGGGAATTGACCTCCTCTTCCCCAAAGTTTTCGCCGAATTCTTCATAGATCACATCATAGTTCGGACGGATCTGCGCACTGACCTGGGTGTCGTCGTTTTCTTCGTCGATCAGTCCGTGGACCAGGCTTTCCTGAATATATTTATTCCGGTTGATATAGTATTCCACCTCTTCCGGATAAATGTTTTTGCCGGTTTTCGTCACGATCACATTCTTCTTTCTCCCGGTGATATACAGCCAGCCTTCATCGTCAAGAAAGCCCAGGTCTCCCGTATGGAACCACCCGTCCCTCAGGACTTCCGCCGTCTTTTCCGGCATATTGTAATATCCGAGCATTACATTTGGACCTTTGAATATGATCTCTCCGATCCCGTTTTCGTCCTTGTCGATAATCCTGATCTCACCGCTTTCCACACTCGGCCCCACGGATCCGGCCTTTTTATAGGTGTTACTGAAATCGGGAGTCCCGGAAACCAGCGGTGAACATTCTGTCAGCCCGTAACCCTGCAACATCCTGATGCCGAGATCCTCAAACCCCCTCAGCACATTGGGGTCGATCCCGGCCGCTCCTGAAACAAGCATTCTTAATTTTCCTCCAAATTTTTCGTGAATGCTCTTAAACAGCCTTTTACTGGCGTCTTTCCCGATCGCTTTCAGCGTTCTGTTCAGCTTGATCGCCTTTTGAAGCGTCCCCGCTTTGCCGGATTTCTCTGCCTGTTTCCATATTTTTTCATAAATGGATTCAAAGATCAGCGGTACGCCGATCAATACGGTCGCCTGAGCCTCCGTAAGATTTTTGCTGATATATTTAAGCCCTTCAAAAAACGCGATGGAAGCGCCTCTATAAAGAACCAGCGACATTCCCATAGTAGATTCAAAGGTGTGATGGATGGGAAGAATGGACAAGGTCCTGTCCTCGGGTGCGATGTACGCGATTTTACAGGTGTCCATGATACAGGAGGAAATATTGTAATGGCTCAGCATGACCCCCTTTGCGGCGTCTGTTGTGCCGGACGTAAACAGGATGTTTCTCATCTCATGCGGATCGATCCGCGCGTCGATAAAGCTCCTGTCCCCTTCCGCAACCAGCTTTTCTCCGCCGGCGACCAGGGTCTCCCAGGTAAAAGCCCAACCCTTTCCCGTATCGATCGCCGCGGCTTCCCTTAAAGATTCCGAAAGATTCGTTCTGTCTCCGTAAACCTTCATTTCGACCTTAAATTCTATGTCATAACCCTCAAAATAATCCTCGAAGCCGTCTGTGAAAAATACGGCCCTGCAGTCCGCGCGCTTCAGGAGATTATGGATTTCATCCCTGTTGAGTTCTTTGTCCAAAGGAACCACTATGCCGGTTCCGTTTATGGCGGCATAATAGGAAACGATCCATTCATAGCAATTTTCTCCGATCACTGCGATCTTTGCATCCGCGAGGCCCATGGACAGCAATTTCGTACCCAGCGCATCGATGTCGTTCTTGAACTGCGCATAGGTTATCTGAAAATAGTCGCCCCCCTTTTCCTTTTTCACTAAAAAAGCCGGCCTTTCCGAATAAAGCCGGGCGCTGCTGTCCAGCATATCTTTCAGTGACTCGATCTCCCTGATTTCATGATATTTTGCTTTCAAACTGTTTTCCATTCCATGCTCCTTTGAAAGAGTAGCATCGTGAATGATGCTAATGTTACTACATAACGAAATATGGATTATTATGTTATATATTATGCGATATAATAATATCACGTATCATCATCATACATGAATTCCAACGGCAAGTAAACAGGAAATCAGTATTTGCACCTCCTGTGAATCAGTATTTGAACCCCCTGCAAATTAAGTATTCCCCCCCTTTCTTCGGTTATGATATAATGATTCCATTAATTGATTCAGGAGGCCATTTATTATGTCAACACATATCAACGCCGCGAAAAAGGGCGAAATCGCAGAGTCCATCCTGCTCCCGGGCGATCCGCTCAGGGCAAAATTCATAGCGGAAAACTTTTTGGACAGTCCGAAATGCTACAATGAAATCAGGGGGATGCTGGGCTACACCGGCACCTATAAAGGGGTTCCCGTTTCCGTTCAGGGCACCGGCATGGGAATGCCTTCCATGGGAATCTACAGCTGGGAGCTCATCAAGGAATACGGTGTGAGGAACCTCATCCGGATCGGTTCCGCCGGCTCTTTTTCAGAAAAGGTTAAGATCAGGGATATCGTTTTCGGGTTAGCCGCGTCCACCGACTCCAATTATGTCCATACATTCGAACTCAACGGAACCTACTCGCCATGCGCAGACTTCGATCTGCTGCTGAAAGCGAAGGCTTCCGCCGACAAACTCGACATTCCGGTCCACGCGGGAAACATCGTATCCTGCGACGTATTTTATGAACTGCCGGAAGGCTGGTGGCAGAAATGGGCGCAGATGGGCGTCCTGGCCGTGGAGATGGAAGCCGCCGCATTGTATATGAATGCTGCTTACCTTGGCGCCAGAGCGTTATGTATCGTTACCGTCAGCGATCACTTCATCACCTCGGAACGGTCGACCACGGAAGAACGGGAAAAATCCTTTACCGATATGATGAAGATCGCATTGGAGACAGTCATCAGTTAATCCTTTCTATCCCTGGTATGACAATACAATCCTGAAAGAAACCGTAAACCCTCCGGACATGTTTTGGACCGGAGGGGTTTTTTTATGGCGGAAAAGGGAAATTTTTATGATTTCGATTGTGACGCGAACGCTCTGCTCGATTTTTATACTCTGGGAATATATTAATAAATTTTAACACATTACTTTGATACTTAAACGATTTAGGCGTTGCAAT
>DATMXY010000212.1:0-4413 GCA_035561275.1 Anaerovoracaceae bacterium
GTATACTAAAAAGGGCGCCAAAGACAGATGACAGCGCATCTCTTCGTTCTTCACCAAGCCTCTGGGTGTCCCGTCGGTAGAGAAAAGGAAGGCCTTTTTGCCGTCCGCCTGAGGCAGACTGTCGGCCAGTTCCAGCAGCGATTCATGATTTTTTCCGCTGTATATTCCCGAACCGAAGCCGATGAGATCATAATCGCCCAGTTCCTTCGGATCTGTTACTAACGATTCCATTCTTTTCTCCCTTCATCTCATAATCGAAAAATGATTATTATTCTTTCGGGTAGATCGTGACGGTTTCCCGGGATGCCGCGGCGTCCGCCACCAGCCGCTCCACATCCAGCCTGCTTTCCGATTCAAGGATCTTTGCAAGCTTCGGCCTTGTCGTCGGATGCTTCGGCAGGAAAACCGTACAACAGTCTTCATAAGGCAGGATCGAAGTTTCATAGGTCTCGATATTCCGGGCAATTTCCATGATATCCACCTTATCCATGGCGATGAGCGGCCGCATGACCGGCATCTGCACAGAATGGTCGGTGACCACAAGGGCTTCCGCTGTCTGACTCGCCACCTGCCCCAGATTTTCTCCGGTGATCAGCATGAGGCATTCTGTTTCCCGCGCCACCGTTTCCGCAATCTTCATCATAAAGCGGCGAACCAGGATTGTGGTTTCTTCTTCCGGGCAGTGCTGAACGATCATTTCCTGAATGGGAAGGAGGTTAATGATATGCAGCTTGAACCTGCCGCAGTAACCTGCGACGATTCCGGCCAGGTCTATGACCTTTTCCCTGGCTCTCTCGCTGGTATAAGGATACGAATGAAAATGGACCGCCTCGATGAGCATGCCCCGCTTTGCCATCATCCAGGCCGCCACCGGGCTGTCGATGCCGCCGGACAGCAGAACCATTCCTTTTCCGTTGGTTCCCAGCGGAAGGCCGCCGAACCCTGAGATCTTCTGTTCATAAATATAGGATTTATCTCTGCGGACATCGACAAAAAGCATGCAGTCGGGATGATGCACGTCCACCTTCAGAACCTTGCACCCCACCAATACTTTGGCCCCTATCTGCTTTGCAATATCGGGAGACAGGACAGGAAAGCTCTTGTCGGCGCGCTTTGCGTCGACCTTGAAGGTCGTTACCCCTTTTTTCTCAATCAGGCTCAGCATAAAATCCACCGCCGTCCGGCCAATCTCGTCCATATCGGACGCCGTTTCCACGGCAGGACTGACGGAGGCCACGCCGAAGACCCTGGAGATATCGCCTGCGATCAGATCGGAGTCGTACTCCTTCGGAGCCTTTACGAAGATAAGCCCTTCGTTTCTTTTGACTTCCGTCCCTTCGTATTTCTTCAATACGCGTTTGATGCGGTCCGCCAGCATCCGCTCAAAATACGGTTTGTTCAAGCCTTTCAGCGCAACCTCGCCGCACCGCACAATAAATATATTCTTTTCTTCCGGAATGAAACTTTCCTCAGTCATTGCATTTCCCCCTCGATTGTTTCTGTTATCTGAAGCTGCCCAATTTTCTGAATTTCTGAACCGCGTTTTTCAGCTGGACCAAAACATAATCCATTTCTTCCGTCGTGTTGAATTCGCTGAAGCTGAACCGGATGGCTCCTTCGATCTCCTTATCGGAAAGCCCCATGGCTTTCAGGACGTGACTTTGTCCCTTTTTCCTGGAGGAGCAAGCCGAGCCTGTGGAAACATAGATCTCAGATTGCTCAAGCGCGTGGAGCAGCACTTCTCCGCGAACACCAAGAAAGCTGACATTCAGGATCGAGGGGCTCCCTTCCGGCGTGCAATTGAAACGGATATCCGGTATCTCCGAACGGATCCCCTCTGTCAGATAAGACTTCACCGTTTTCATGATTTCTGTCCGCTTCTCCATTTTTCCGCGGCACAACTCCGCGGCGGTTCCGAATCCCGCTATGGCCGGCACGTTCTCTGTGCCGGACCGCATTCCGCGCTCCTGGCCTCCGCCGTAAAGAAACGGCTGGATGTTGAGTCCTTTTTTGGCATAGAGGGCTCCGACGCCCTTTGGCCCGTGGATTTTATGTCCGCTCACGGACAGCAGGTCGATTGCGCCAATAGGGATCGGCAGCCTTCCATAGGACTGTACCGCGTCGACATGGAGCAGGATCTCCGTTCCAAGCCTTTTTCCCGCTTTGTTTTTCAGTGCCGCAATCTCCGATATCGGCTGAATGGAGCCCACTTCGTTGTTGACATGCATAACGGTGATCAGGACGGTTTGATCATCCAGCGCGTTTTCCAGGGACTGCAGATCGATGACGCCGTTTGGATCCACCGGGATATATTCGACCCGAAAACCCGATTCTTCCAGCTTTCGGCAGCTCTCCATAACCGCGGGATGCTCGATCCTGGAAGTGACGATCTTATTGCCTCTCCGTTTCCTCGCCTGCACGGCTCCGAAAATGGCCGTATTGTCCGCTTCGGTTCCGCCTGAAGTGAAATAAAGCTCCTCTTCTTTGGCTCCTAATGACGCTGCTACGGATTTACGGGCTTCTTTCATCGCTTTTTCCGCATCAATTCCCATCCTATGCAGGGAAGACGGATTCCCGTAATGGGTTTCCATATATTTAACCATTTCTGCGACGACTTCCTTATATGGCTTGGTCGTCGCACTGTTGTCCAGATAAACAAACATATTATCCTCCCAGGAGATTAAGCTCGAATAATTTAAGAAGAAGCGCCGCGCCACTATGAAAGAAGAGGCTTAAGCCTCTTCTTTACTTCGCATATTCGATTGCTCTTGTTTCCCTTATCACATTGACCTTGATCTGCCCGGGATACTCCAACTCGCTTTCGATCTTCTTGCTGATCTCCCTTGCCAGGAAGACGATCTCTTCGTCGTTCATCTCCTCCGGCTTCGCTATGATCCTGATCTCCCTGCCGGCCTGAATCGCGTAGGACCGCTCGACTCCCGGCGTTGTGTTGGCGATCTCCTCCAGCTTCTGCAGCCGCTTGATGTAGGTCTCAAGGGTTTCGCGCCTTGCACCGGGCCTTGCCGCCGACAATGCGTCCGCCGCCGCGATGAGGACCGCTTCCAGGCTCTTTGCCTCGTAGTCGCCGTGATGGGCGGCCATTGCGTTGATGATGGTCTCCGACTCCTTGTACTTTTTCAAAAGATCGATACCGATATCAACGTGGGTCCCTTCCACCTCGTGATCAATGGCTTTTCCAATATCATGAAGCAAACCGGCTCTCTTGGCGGTCTTGGTGTCCAGTCCCAATTCGCTCGCCATCAATCCTGCCAGGTGGGCTACTTCCACCGAATGCTTCAGGACGTTTTGTCCATAACTTGTTCTGTACTTTAATCTTCCAAGAAGTTTTATCAATTCCGGGTGAAGATTATGTATGCCTACCTCAAATGTCGCCTGCTCTCCCTCTTCCTTGATGATATTATTGACTTCTTTTTCTGCTTTCTCAACCATCTCTTCGATCCGCGCGGGATGGATTCTTCCGTCCACGATGAGTTTTTCAAGAGACAGCCTTGCAATTTCCCTTCTGACCGGGTCGAAACCGGATAAAATAACCGCTTCCGGCGTATCGTCGATGATCAGGTCTATCCCTGTCAGGGTTTCAATTGCTCTGATATTTCTTCCTTCTCTTCCGATGATCCTTCCTTTCATCTCATCATTCGGAAGCGGCACCACCGAAACGGTGCTCTCCGCCACATGGTCTGCGGCGCATCTTTGAATGGCGCCCGTGATAATTTCCTTTGCCTTTTTGTCGGCCTCTTCCTTTGCCTTGGACTCGATGTCCTTGATCATGACCGATGCTTCGTAACGGATCTCCTTTTCGACGTTGGAAAGCAAAATGCTCTTTGCCTCCTCCGACGTGTATCCGGAGATCCTCTCCAGTTCATCCATCTGTTTGGAAATGAATCCATCCAGTTCATGCTGCTTGTCTACCAATGTCTGTTCTTTTTTTGTAATGCCTTCTTCTTTTTTCTCTAAATTCTCTGTCTTTCGATCAATGGCTTCTTCCTTCTGGATCAATCTCTTTTCAGATCTTTGGATTTCTGCTCTTCTTTCTCTGATTTCACGCTCAACTTCACTTCGCATTCTGTGAGCTTCTTCTTTTGCTTCAATGGTTATTTCCTTCTTTATGGTTTCCGATCTGTTCTCAGCATCGAGGATCATATTCCTTGCTTTCTGCTCAGCGCTTCCAATCGCTTTTTCTCCTACAGTTTTTCTGAATATATATCCAACCAGCAGCCCAAAGGCCAAGGCAATAATTCCAATGAGAATTGCCGTACCTATTCCTATGTTAACACACCTCCCTCTCCTCATTATTGTTTACTTTTTAACGCCCGTCAATCGTTGGGCGGATAACTAAATATAAGCATTACGTAATTAATTATTGATATAACTACACAATATATATTATAACTG
>DATMXY010000213.1:0-2097 GCA_035561275.1 Anaerovoracaceae bacterium
CATATAAGCAGGATCCATTTAAGTCCCAAATCCCAAAATAGTTAATAGTTTAACTAGAAGAAGAACAGTGAAAGGAGTGATGCTGTTTGAAGCTCACACATACGTTTTCCCCTCTGAAGATCGGGAAATGCGAAATTCCAAATCGGCTCGTCGTATCGCCAATGGTAGCGAATATGAATCCGGATAAGGATGGGACCAAGGGTCTCGCATCGGAGCAGTACATCCGTTACCACGAAGAAAAAGCGAAAGGCGGCTGGGGGCTCATCATTACGGAGGATTACCTGGTCAGTCCTCACGCGGGCGGTTATCCTCATATAGCCGCGCTCTATGATACGGCTCAGATACCAAGCCACAAAGTGTTAACCGACACCTTACATAAGTATGGCAGCAAGGTATTCTGCCAGATCTATCATGCAGGCCGTCAGGCTAACCGTCACGTGAACGGAGGCGTACAGCCGGTATCTTCATCCCCTATTCCATGTCCGTGGAATAAGGAGCTGTCCCGTCAGCTGACAGTTGAGGAAATTCAGCAGATCGTCAAGGATTTTGGAATCACGGCGGCCAACGTTGTGGCGGGAGGATTTGACGGCGTCGAAATCCATGCGGCCCACGGGTATCTGATCCATCAATTCTTATCTCCGAACTCCAACAAGCGCATCGACGAATACGGCGGCACTTATGAGAACCGCACCCGCTTTCTGCGGGAGGTCATGGCCTCCGTCCGCAGCGCCGTAGGGCCTGATTTTCCCATGCAGGTGCGGTTATCCGCGGAGGAATACTGCGAGGGAGGCAGGACGATGTTCGAATCCCGCCAGATCATTCGCGATATCGAGGCGTGGGGAGCCGACGCGCTCCATCTGTCCGTCAGCATGTACGGCACAAGGTCCTCTGAGGGAATCGTGCCTTCCTTCTTCCAGAATCACGGCTGGGCGGTTCAGTTCGCCGAAGAGGCAAAGAAAATCGTAAGCATTCCGGTGATCACAGTAGGCCGTATCTCCGATCCGCTTATGGTGGAAGACATCATCGCCAGCGGTAAGGCCGACGCCGTGGCTATGGGCAGGGCGTCCCTCTGCGATCCTCATTGGCCGGAAAAAGCCAAGAACGGTGATTTTAACGACATCCGTCAATGTATCGGCTGCCTTCAGGGCTGCACCGCGTCGACGTACCAGGGGGTCCCCATTTATTGTCTCGTCAATCCCGAGCTGGGTCATGAATTTGAAGCCGACTATTCCAAGGCTCCCAGGCAGAAGCTCATCCTTGTGGCCGGAGGCGGCGTAGGCGGGATGGAGGCGGCCCGGGGCGCGGCGATGAAGGGTCATAAGGTACAGCTGTACGAGGAAAGCGATGAATTGGGCGGACAATTTGTGACGGCGGCTTATCCTCCGCATAAAGGCGAGTTTGCGACCTATCCGGCATGGCTGTACCGGCAGCTGAAAAAACTCGGCGTCGAAATTCATTTGAATACCCCTGTTACCGCCGAGCTGGTCAAAAAGATCAGACCGGACAAGGTGATTCTTGCAACCGGCGCAAAACCTATTGTTCCAAACGTACCGGGAGTGGATCTTCCCAACGTCGTCACGGCAGAAGACGTCCTCAGGGGACGCAGGGACACCGGGATGAACGTGCTGGTCGCGGGGGGAGGCATGATCGGCTCTGAAACGGCTGCGTATCTGGGGGTGCAATGCAAATCAAAGGTAACGGTTATTGAAATTCTGCCTGACATTGGTCTGGAAATGGAGCCCGGGATCCGAGACGACCTGAAGTTATGCCTCCAAAAATATTTTGTGGAGATCAAAACCGGGACAAGGCTTGCCGGCGTCACCGCGGAGGGGGCGCTGATCCAGAAAGGGGATACGGTTACGCTTTTCCCCTGCGATACCGTCGTACTTGCAATCGGAACGATCGCGCATAACCGCCTTGAGGAGGAATTAAAAAGTCTCTGCGACGTAGTGGTCGTGGGCGACGCGGTCAAAGCCAGAAAAGCCATTGAGGCAACCCGAGAAGGATTTGTAGCTGGGTTGAATGCTTAATTTCCATGCTTGCCGAGCGAAGCTTCGGAGAACCTGTCAAGCAGAAGCAACATGATGTTCTATCCGT
>DATMXY010000214.1:0-3593 GCA_035561275.1 Anaerovoracaceae bacterium
GAGGTATGAAAATGAAAAGATTACTCGCTGTCCTGCTGGCAGCAATACTTATTTTATCCGCAGCCGGCTGCGCCGGCGCCCCGGGAACAGATTCCGGAAGTACAGGCGATGAAGGCGCACAGGAAAGCACGCCAAGTGAACCCGTTACAATCCGGGTCGGCGACCTTGCCTCGTATGAAATCGTAAAAGACGCGGACGAAAAGGGATTTTTTAAAGAAGAATTCGAAAAAGACAATGTAACAATCGAAATCAAGAGTTTCCAGTCCGGTCCTCCGGAAGTAGAGGCCCTTGCCGCAAAAGACCTTGATTTTGCACTGATGGGAGATATGCCGTCCGTGACGGGCGTAGCTGCCGGCACTGGGATCCAGATCATTTCCGGACTGCTCGACGGGACTCACGGCAATGGCCTGATTGCGCGCGAGGACGCCGGAATCAACACGATTCCCGATCTGAAAGGCAAAAAAGTAGGAGTGCCCGTAGGCACCACGGCCCACCAGCTCCTCATTAAAATGCTTGAAAAGAACGGACTGACGTCCGACGACATCGAGCTTGTGAACCTGGGCGCCGGAGATATCGTCACTTCGCTGCAGAGCGACAACATTCAGGCGGCCGTTACTTTCGACCCGGGTCTTTCCAAAGCCGTTGCCGGCGGAGGCATCAAAAAGATCAGCGACGCAGAAGGCTATAAGCTGATTATCAACGTTATCGTTGGCAGAACCGAGTTTACGGAAAAGTATCCGGACCTGACCGTACGTTTTCTGAAGGTCCTGCAAAAAACAGTCGAGTGGCGTAATGCGAATTTTGAAGAATCGCTGGAAATTACCGCAAACCGCATAGGAGTCAATAAGGAAGATATCCGTGCGGCGCTGACCTCCATGCCTCCTGTGCTTGCGCTGGACGATGAAAAGAAACAGGCGATCCTGGAAACGGCCAAGTATCTGAAGGATAACAATCTTATTACAAAAGAGCTGACGGTCGATGAACTGTTTAACGATACCTATGCAAAAGAAGCAGGAATTCTGTAAAGGCGGGACGAATATGACAACTGAAAAATCCAATTGGCGAGAGCAGGAATTGAGTCTGCAAGAGGTTATTGATAAATATCCCGACGTTTCCCCCTTTGTTATCCTTAAAACAGATGTCCAGCGCAGGGGGGTGGACTTTACACAGCGTGCCGTCGACGCGGTGGATCCGGACCGGGATGCCGTCCTGTATCGGGGTATTTACACCGAGAAGCAGGACCGTATCCCAAACGGACTTATTCTGCGCGACGGAACGACGATCATCGCAGACAGGATCAAGGATCAGTCTCCGGAATACAACGGAGGCCGTGATCCCTACCTGATCGACATCGTGGAGGGCAAGGCGGTTTTGACCGATGAGGGGAAAGTAGTTGAAGAAATCTCCTATTGGCCGAAGCCCGATTACTTTGATAGGTTCACAAGCAGCGGAACGCCGATGTGGCAGGTGCTTGTCGCCAGGCCTCAGCGCATGGATATCAATTTCTACCAGAATTGTGATTTCTGGAAGCTGCCCGGTCAGGGCTGCAAATTCTGCGTGATTGCCGCCACCTATCACAGTACTGAAAAGTCCGAGATCCTGAATTTTCAGGATATAGCGGAAGCGGTGGCGGAAGCGCTCAAACAAAAAGGACGCTTCCGGATGATACAGCTTTGCTCCGGCAGCCTTTTGGGCGGCGACGAGCTTTTGGACGATGAAGTGAATAAATATCTTGAATTGCTCAAGCTGCTTGCGAAAAATTTTCGCCATGAAAAGGTGATGACGCAGCTGATCGGCACAGCTTATAATGAGCGTCAGCTGCGGCGGCTGTATGACGAAACGATACTGACGGGCTATACCGCCGACATCGAGGTGCTGGATGAAGATATCTTCAACTGGATCTGCCCCGGAAAGGCAAAATATATCGGTTACGAGGGCTGGAAGGAACGGCTGTATAAAGCGGCCGAAATCTTCGGGCCGGGCGCCGTTAATACGGGTATCGTGTCGGGCGTTGAACTGGCAGCGCCAAACGGCTTCCGTACGGAAGAAGAGGCGCTGGAAAAAGGCCTTGCCGAGGCCGAGGTACTTGCTCAGCACGGGGTCGGAATCGCGCAGACGATTTACCGGGTCGTGCCGGGATCCTATTTTCATAAACAGAAAGCCGCTTCCCTCGATTATCTGACCGCCTTTGCGAAAGGGCTGGATACCATCCAGCGAAAGTATCGCCTGGAAGCTTATTTCGACGACTACCGAACCTGCGGCAACCATCCCAACACCGACTTGGCGCGGATCTGAATTTTCTGCAGTCGAGAAAATTTTCTATGAATGCGTTTTAAGGAGCATGAGATGAGTATAAAGTTAAACGAAAACCTGACTGCGCTGCTGAATGATCCCAACAGCCTGAAAGTACTGGCAAGCGTCGATCAAAACGGAGTGCCGCACGTTGTATTCAAAGGATCCATATCCGTCAATCAGGATGGCAAGCTTCAATATCTTGAATTGATCGAAACGTCACAGACAAATAAAAACCTTGCGTACAGCCTCTGGTTCAAACGCTGGATCGTTATTAACGTTCTGGGACAGGACCGCACAAGCTGGCAGATCAAAGGGACGCCTGTCAGGTCGATTATCAGCGGACCGGTCTTTGAGGAGAACTATGCAGCCATCCAGAAACGCTTTGGCGAGGGCGCCGATCTTTCAACGGTCTGGATCATCGATCCGGAAGAGGCGCGGGAAGAGACATTCCCCGTACGGTTGCAGGAAGAGCGTAAAAGCTATCCGTTGATCGGGCATCTGGACCGGTTTTAAGCGAGATCGAACAAGTCGATTGAATGGAAAAGGAAACAATTTGTTATGAAAAAAAAGAAAGAGAGAGAAAAGAACACTTTTTTTGTCGAGTATCTGCTGCCGGTGCTTTTCCCTCTGCTGGTTCTGGCCTTTTGGCAATTGCTGAGCAACAGGCAGCTTATCAATCCTGTTCTGCTGCCTTCTCCTTCGCGCATTTTGTCTGCCTTTGAGTCGATGCTTGCGGGAGGGGATCTCGCACGTCATATGCAGATGAGCGGATATCGCGTGATTTCCGGGTTTTTATTGGGTAGCGCGGGCGGACTGATACTGGGAGTTTTTGTAGGTCTGTTTCATAAAGTAGACCGCGCGACCACGGTTATCGTCAATATTCTGCGTCCGATCCCGATGATTGCCCTGATCCCTCTTTTTATTATCTGGCTTGGAATCGACGAGGCCTCCAAAATCGCCGTGATAACCGTAGGGTCTTTCTGGTGCGTCTTTATGAACACGATCTACGGCGTAAAGAGCGTAGACAACAAACTGATCGAGATCGGTTACGTCCTGAAGAAAAGCAGGCTGGAAATTCTGTTAAAAATCGTGCTGCCGTCGGCGCTTCCCTCCATTTTCGCCGGCATACGCCTGGGCGCCGGCAACGCCTGGGCGTGCGTGGTGGCGGCTGAAATGATCGCGGCTTCTTCGGGTATCGGTTTTCTTGTCATGTTTGCGCGGGAAATTTCGCAGACGGATATCATGATGGTCGGAATCCTGATGATCGGGCTTTTCGGGCTGTTTATCGACTATTTGCT
>DATMXY010000215.1:0-6948 GCA_035561275.1 Anaerovoracaceae bacterium
TATTGATAGATATCCGGGGATTGGTATATAATAAATAAATGGCGGCGCAGGCAGCCGGAGGATGACAGAAACTGAACCGAAGTTGAGGAGGAAGATAAGGTGAAAGAATTTTACATAGGTCAATTGCGGACCGATGATGAAATACAGGATTTTTTTATGGTGAAAGCCATCGCGATAAAGGTAGGATCCAATAAAAAACAGTATCTGGATATGGTATTAAGCGACAAGACGGGAGAACTGACGGCAAAAAAATGGGACGTGGCTGACCCGGAGCTGCCTGCGATCAATGAAATCGCCGCAGGCGACGTCGTCAAGCTGAAAGGGACTATTACGGAATGGAGCGGCATGCGGCAGATCCGCGTGCTCAAACTCCGCAAATCCGTGCCGGAAGACAAGCTGGAGCTGGCTGATTTTATCAAAGCCGCTCCGGAAAAGGCGGAGGACATGTATCTGTTCATCCTGGAAAAGGCCGGCGAAATGGCGGACGAGGACCTGAAAAAGCTTTGCGTCCGCCTTCTGGGTGATCATGAAGAAAAGCTCCTGTATTATCCCGCCGCCGCGAAGAATCACCACGCCGAACTGGCGGGGCTGCTGTACCATATGAAAAGAATGCTGATGACCGGGGAAAGGGTATGCGAAGTGTATCGGAACCTGAACCGGGATATGGTCATAGCGGGCGTCATTATACATGACATGGAAAAGCTAAACGAGATCGAGGCCGATACCCTGGGAATGGCCTCCGGCTATTCCTTTGAGGGGCAGCTTCTCGGACACCTGGTTCAGGGCATCAAAAGTATCGACAGGCTGGCGGAAGAGCTGGGGATCGGAAAGGAAAAAACCGTCATGCTGGAGCATATGATCCTTTCCCATCATTACGAGCCGGAGTTCGGAAGTCCGAAGAAGCCCCTGTTCCCGGAGGCGGAAATCCTCCATTACCTGGATATGATCGACGCCAGGATGTACGACATGCAGGAAGCGTTGGACGCCACCCTGCCGGGAGAATTCTCCGACAAGGTATGGACCCTGGACAACAGAAAGCTGTATAAGCCTGAAACTTTTTAATGAAACATAAATTTCAGGAGTTAAAAATGATAAAACTGCCGGATGAGATCGCCCAAATTATAAAAACCATTGAAGACGCGGGCTTTGAAGCCTACGCGGTGGGCGGATGCGTGCGGGATTCCATCCTCGGCAGGCATCCGGAGGATTGGGATTTAACCAGCAACGCTTCAAGGGACATCCTTGAAGCGCTTTTTCCCAATGCGCAAATCGTTAATAAAAAACTCGGCGTCATGCGGGTTTTCCGGGGAGAGGTCACGGCGGATATCGCCGCCTACCGGATCGACGGCGAGTACAAAGATTACCGGCGTCCGGAGACGGTGATCTTCACGGAGGATATCAACGAGGATCTGAAGCGCAGGGACTTTACCATGAACGCCATCGCGGTCAGCCCTGCCCGGGGCGTGGTGGATCCCTTCGATGGCAGCGAAGATATCCGGCGGAAGCTGATCCGCGGCATCGGGGATCCCCGGCTGCGCTTTGAAGAGGACGCGCTCCGGATCCTCAGGGCGGTCCGGTTTGCGGCCCAGCTGGATTTTGAAATAGATGCCGAAACCCTCCGGGCCATGAAGGAGAGGGCGGAGCTTCTGGAACATATCAGCACGGAACGGATCCGTGAGGAATTCACAAAAACCGTGACCGCCGGCAGCAGCGGCAAAGGGCTCGTTTTATATATGAAAGCAGGCCTGCTGCCGTATATTTTGGGAAAAGGCTGCGGGGAAAACGCCGCCAATATAGAGTTGGAAAGGCTGGAAAGTCTCGCTGCGAACATCGACAGATCGTCCCCCGAACCCGTTTTCCGGATCGCATTGGTCTATCAGTGCTTTCAGGAAGAAAGAGCTTTATGCGCCATCGACAGGCTGGGCTATTCCAACGAGATGAAGAAGCTGCTCCAATATGCCGTCAGCCTGTCCGCAGAGCTGGAGGAGATCAGGGACAAGCTGGAGCTGAAACGGTTTCTCGAAAGGATCGGTCCTGTGCATTACCGGTATCTGACGGAGCTTTCGGAACAACGCTGCAGGGTCTTTGCCGGCGAAGAAAAAAACCGGCACACGGAATTTCGGCAGAACGAGCTCCGGCACAGAGCCTCGCTCCTGAAAGAAATACAGGATAATCGGGAACCGGTTTTTCCGGATGACCTGGCTGTAAACGGCAATGACCTGAAGGAACTGGGCATAAAGGAAGGCGTGGAGATCGGCAGGCTTTTAAAGTACCTGCTCGATACCGTGCATCAGTTTCCCGAGCAGAATGACAAATGCCTGCTGATGAGCATGGCGGCGGGGAAGTTACAGGCGAACAGCGGCAAGAGACCCGGACAAGCCGATTTGGATTATGTCGGCGGGTAATGACCGGCCGGATTAAGCCGCCGGTTAAGGCCATTTCTCCAGATTATTGTTGAAAGGACTAATCCGCTTTGCCAGTCACTCAGGGCTGCATTGCGGTCGTCGCTCCCTGCGGGGAAGCGTGGATTGAAATGAAAGAAACAACAGAAGTACAGGGATCCATAGCCGAAGTGATCTATCATAATAAAGAGAACTACTATACCATCGCGGTGATTGAAAATGAAAGCGAACAGTTCACCGTGGTGGGTTACCTGCCCGACGCCGAGCGGGGCAGGGCTTTCCGTTTCCGCGGCGCATGGAAAACCCATACCACCTATGGCGAACAGTTCAGTTTTACCGAGTGTCAGGAGGAAATACCCAGTACCAGCGAAGGGATCGAGGGCTTTTTATCTTCGGGGCTGCTCAAAGGCATCGGCAGGAAGACGGCTTCGGCCATCGTAAGGAAATTCGGCGAAAAGACCTTTGAGATCATTGAGAACGAGCCCCACCGGCTGACGGAGGTAGACGGTATCGGGGAGAAAAAAGCGGCTTCCGTTTCCGAAGCATTTCTCGCTCACAGGGAATTTGCCGAGATCACGTTGTTCTTCCAGCAGTTCGGTATCGCGCCTTCCTATGCCATGAAGCTCTATAAGGTTTACGGCGCCGATACGATCCGGGCGGTTACAGAGAACCCCTACCAGCTTGTGGACGATATTTTCGGCATCGGTTTCAAAAAGGCGGATAAGATCGCCGAAAAGATGGGTGTCGGGAAGGATTCGGAATACCGGATCCGGAGCGGCATCAAATATGCGCTTTGGCTTTACGTGAACGAAGGGCATACCTACGTGCCCCAGAAGCTGTTCTGCGAAAACGCGGCGGAGCTTTTGGAGGTCGGTTCGGAGCAGGTTTACGAATCCCTGATCCAGCTTGCCTTCGAAGGAGAGATACATATTGAGAACCTGGAAGACAGGGCAGTGGTATTTCTTATGCCGTATTTTGCGGCGGAGCAGAATGTCTGCAAATGCCTGATCACCTTGAACAACGCCCCTCTCAAGCCCATCAGCTCCAACGCGGACCAGCTTATTTCCGTCACCGAACAAGAGACGGGAGTCCATTTGTCGGACAACCAGAAGTTTGCCGTAAAGGCTTCCCTTCGAAATGGGGTATCCGTCGTCACCGGCGGTCCCGGAACCGGAAAAACCACCATTATCAATGCCATTATAAAAATATTCGAGCACAGCGGGTTTGCTACAGCCATTGCGGCGCCAACGGGCAGAGCGGCGAAGCGGATCACCGAAACCTCGGGATACGAGGCGTCCACGATTCACCGGCTGCTGGAGTACTATTATTCCGAAGGCGAGGATACCATGCGCTTCGGCAAGACAGGTGAAGATCCGCTTCAATACGACGCCGTAATCATCGATGAGGCTTCCATGATCGATATCCTGCTGATGAACGGCCTCCTCAGCGCCATTAAACCGGGAACCCGGCTCATCGTGGTGGGGGACGCGGACCAGCTCCCTTCCGTCGGCGCGGGAAACGTGCTCCGGGACATGATCGACAGCGAAGTGATCTACTCGGTCAAGCTGACGGAAATCTTCCGCCAGGCAAAGGAGAGCCTCATCATCGTTAACGCCCACAAGATCAACAAGGGAGAATATCCGGACTGCAACGAAAGGGACAAGGACTTCTTTCTGCTGCGCAAAAAAGGCGAAAAAGAGATGCTGGACACCATCAAATCCCTGTGCGCAAAGCGGCTGCCGGATTATTACCGGGATTGCGACAACATCCAGGATATGCAGGTCCTTACTCCTGTGCGAAGGGGGCTGCTGGGATGCGTCAATCTGAACAAGGAGCTTCAGCAAGTGCTAAACCCACCTTCTGAGAGACTGGCGGAAAAATATTTCGGGGACCGTATCTTCCGTGAGGGAGACAAGGTCATGCAAATCAAGAACAACTACCAGCTGGAATGGAAGCGCCTGGAAGATTTCACCCAGGGCCAGGGCATTTTCAACGGAGACGTGGGGTACATCCATACCATCGACAAGGAATTTAATGAGATCACTGTCGTTTACGATGACAACCGTTATGTAAAGTACGATTTTTCCCAGCTTGAGGAGATCGAGCTCGCTTACGCCGTTACGGTCCACAAGAGCCAGGGCAGCGAATTCCCCATCGTTATCATGCCTATTTCCTGGTTCCCTCCGGTTCTGGCGACCCGGAACCTGTTGTACACGGCGGTGACCCGGGGAAAGAAGGCTGTCATTCTCGTGGGCTCAGAGGACAAGATGCATGCGATGGTGGACAATAACAGGATCACCGAGCGCTACTCGGGCCTTGCGGTCCGGCTGAAGGCCTTTTTATCCGACAGGATCGAATCCGTTGGAGGTCCTGAGCGATGAATAAAATTTTGTCGTCTTTTGGAGAGGGGTTTTTCGATTTAATTTATCCGGCTAACATATATTGCATCAGTTGCGGGAATATTATCGACGACAGCAGGCCGTACGCTCTGTGTGATTTTTGCGTTCGGACGCTGAAATGGGCAAACGGTCGCACCTGCGGACGCTGCGGCAAAATCCTGCAGGAGGATTACGGCCCGGATCTCTGTACCGACTGTATCGATGGAGCGCATGTCTTCGAAAAGGGCTATACGTGTGTGGAATACGGCCCTGTCGAAAGAGAGATGATTCTCCGGTTTAAATATAAAAATCAGGCATACCTGGGGCGCAAGCTGGCGGAAATCATGTACGACAGGATCCGCGCGGAGGCGCCGGACGCGGACATCGTCCTCCCCGTGCCCATGTTCGTCCGGAAGGAAAGGCAGAGGGGATACAACCAGGCCGCGGTACTGGCGGCAAGCCTGGCGAAGCTTACGGGGATTCCCTATGACAGAAAGCTCCTGCTCCGTACGATAGAAACGGAAGCCATGAGCAGGCTGGGTGCGCTGGACAGGAAGAGGAACATCCGGGAGGTTTTTTCCGTACCCCGCAACAAGAGGGAAAAGCTGGCCGGCAAAACCGTCCTTTTAGTAGACGACATCTATACCACCGGAAGCACGGCGGACGCGTGCGCCGCAACGTTACTGGAGGCGGGTGCTTCCAAAGTTATTGTTTTTACGTTCGCGTCCGGGGCAAACTTGAACAGAGGCGAAAGCGAGTCGGCTGGCGACAGATGTAACCAGACCGGACGGCCATATTGACGGGCCTGTCCAAAAATTACTGAATAAGAAGGCCGTAAATCGGGTATATACAAATTATATATTAGAGCTGCCTGGGTCTGTGATTGAAAGTCCAAGCCAGCTGCGGGCAAAAGGACCCACGTAAGCTGGACCGCAAGGCGGCAGTGATCATGGCGCAGCTTAGATGTAAGACCTTTGACACAAGATCAAAAGGCAGGTGTGGGGTCAAAGATCAGGTCAGCCAGGCGGTTCCAATATCTAATTTGTATCTGCAGTGCCATCCCTTTTTTCGACATCGTTTATCCACAAGTGCGAAATTGCCGTTTTATGGAGTAGAAAAAGGAAAAAAAGAAAGGAAAAGAAAATTGATGAATATTTATTAGTTGATATCTGTTCTGTATCTAGAACGCATTGAGAGGGCGAATGCATTTAATATATGCATATCAATGCATAATCCATGGCGAAAAAAATATCCACTATCGAAATCTTTGATTTTCAATTATGCACAGACTTATCCACAATATCAACAGGTGTGAAAATAAAATTAAAACGGCTTAATTTATCACATTCTGAAGCGATTTGTCAGAAATGTATGTAAGATGTCGATGAATGTAGTTTGAATAATTATTTCGGCTGCGAAAAGAGGAATGGCATGGGTTTTGTAGAATACAAACAATAAGATATTCCACAATCTTAAATGTTTAGGGGGTACACTAAAATGAAAGTAATCATTACTAGTAAAAACATGAATGCCAGTGACCATCTGAAACAGACCATCGACTCCAAATTGGACCGACTCGGAAAGTATTTCTCCAACGAAATCGTCGCGAATGTTACCTTATCCATGGAGAAAGGAAGACAGAAAATAGAGGCGACGATCAATGCGAAGGGAACGATCTTCAGGGCTGAGGAAACCACCAATGACGCTTATAATGGAGTGGACAGAATTGTTGAAAAGCTTTCTTCGCAGATGTCCAGATTTAAAACAAAACTCCAGCGCAAGCACAAGGATACCAAGGAACTGCTCCTGGAAGAGCTGCCCGGGGCCGCCGACGAGGAACTCGACGAAATGCGGGTCGTGAGGCGGAAAACCTTTGATCTGATTCCGATGACGGTGGATGAAGCCATCATGCAGATGGAGCTTCTGGAGCATAACTTCTACGTATTCCTCAACGTGGAGTCCGATACGGCCGGCGTTGTCTACAAGAGAAGGGACAACAGTTATGGCCTGCTGGAGACCCGTTATTGATAGAATAAAAATAAATCGAAACAGGTATCACAATCTGAAAATGGATACCGTGAATAGAATAAAACAGATATCATAATATGTCGGAGACGGTTGAGAAAACCGTCTCTGATTTTTCTCCTTGAAATCTATTGAATTCCGGT
>DATMXY010000216.1:0-8531 GCA_035561275.1 Anaerovoracaceae bacterium
AATATGACCCATTACATGTCCCTGCTTGCGAGCAACCAGCCCTGGAATCTGATTATTTTCATGGCAATCCCGGTAATCTGTGCGGAAACGCTGACGATCAGCGAATTCTTCATTATTTTCAATCGTATCCAATCCGGGGGCCTAAGAACACTGAACAAGGTCGTCGGGACCTTTGCAGGGCTATATTTCACCGGAATTTTCATTTATTTGTTCACCACCGCCGTAATACCCCTCACCGCTTCCGGAGGATGGCATACGTGGGTGGACGCTGTCGCGGTAGGCTTCTATTTAAGCGGCGTACTGTTCCTGCTTCCGATTTCTCTGATGGAACTCGGAATCCTGTTCAGAAAAAAGACAGGAGAAGAGAAGATGAAGAGACACTTCATTCTGGTCGGCGGCTTTCTTGTCGTCGCACACGTTGCTATGATATTCGGTATGGTCAATCCTGAGATCATCAACAACATGCCGACAATGTAGCCGAAGATCTTTAAAAGATGCACCCTGTTCGATCGCTTTATGCGTATCGCCGGGTGCATTTTATTTATTTTTTATCGAGAAGCCCGAATCAAATCGTCAATTTTGCGATTTCACACCATGTTCACATTGGAACGGCGTTTTGTGATATAATTGATTCAATTACCACGAAAACAAGGGAAAGAGCAACTATGCCGACAAAAGACAGGATCATATTTTACCTGATCGTAACGGTCATTCTGATATCGGGAATTATTTCGGTATTTCACGACTACCAATGGTATGATACGCCGATTGTCAGGATCGAGAAGGCGGAAAACTCGCTGAGTGAGAAATCGGGCGGAAACGGCGCAGGCGAAAAATACTACGTCCAGACGCTTACCGGCACCGTACTGAACGGGGCGGACCGCGGAAAAGAAGTGCAGCTGCAGAATCAATACTCGTCATCCGGCGTATACGACGACGAATATCAGGCCGGGGATGAGGTTTTCGCCCAAATCCGGCCGGGAAACGGAGAAAATCTTACAGGGATCATTACAGGCTTAAAGCGGGACAAATATGTGGCGATCCTTTCAGCCCTGTTTATTTTATTGATTTTAATCATCTTAAACAAAAAAGGAATCTTTCCGGTTCTTTCCCTGCTTGCAAACATCGGAGTATTTTGGTATGCCCTGGACTTGTACGCCCGCGGATATAACCTGCTGATGCTGAGCAACTGCCTGGTGTTGTTTTTTACGATCGTTTCACTTCTGTTTATCGGCGGATTCAGCAGGAAAACCTATGCCGCGATTCTGGCGACTCTGATTTCAATCTGTATCACAATGCTGCTCTTTAAAATTGTAATGACGTATACGGACGGCGTCGATTATGCATTTATGGAATATATTGCAAATCCGAACGATTTGCCTGAAATATTCATGTCCCAGATGCTGATCGGAGGGCTTGGGGCTGCGATGGACGTCGCCATCTCGGAAGCGGCGGCCGTCAATGAATTGGTCGTCAAAGACAGTGAGATCCCTCTGAAGGAACTTCTGAAATCAGGGCGGGAGGTAGGGCATGACGTCATGGGGACAATGATCAACGTTATGCTGTTTACCTATATCAGCGGAAGCATTCCTTTGATCATCCTGAAAATGAACAACGATATAAGACTGCATACGATTATCTTGTGGCATATGCCGATGGAATTGTACCGTTTCCTGATCGGAAGCATCGGTATTCTGCTGACCATCCCCGTTTCTCTGCTCGTATCCATCGTCTTGTTCAGGAAATGGAGGCGATTCGCATGACAGTAGCATTGGCCGTCATCCTGCTCATTCTGCTGTATGCCGTCGGCGGAGAGCGGGGGATCGTAACTTTTATATCGCTCTGCTTTAACATCGTTGTCCTTTCGCTTGCCATCGTACTGATGTCCTGGGACTTCGACCCGATTGCCGTGACCTTTGCCGGCTGTTTGTTGATCTGCAGCATTACCATGTTTTATCAGAACGGGAAAAACGCGAAAACAATCGCGTCGTTCTGGTCCGTTATCATCGTTCTGCTGATTTTGTTCGCCGTGACCTATACGGTGGGTTACGCCGCTCACATCCGCGGCATTAGCGAGATTATGCAGCGCGAGGACGAAATGATAGGTCTTTCGGCTGACATTAACATCAGCATGGCGAAAATAGCCGTCTCGATGATCATTACGGGCCTGATCGGCGCGGCGTCGGATACTTCCATTGCGATAGCTTCGGCGGTTTATGAGGTATATAAAAATAACAGGCGCCTGAGTCAGAAGGAATTGTTCCTGTCGGGAACCAGTATCGGCAGGGATATTATGGGCGCAACCGTCAACACTTTGTATTTCGCCTTTATCGGCGAATCCCTGTCGCTTTTGATCCTGTTCAGGAATCACGGCTATTCCATAGCGGAGACCGTCAATTCAAAAGCCTTCTTCCAGGAATTTGCCATTATCATGATCAGCTGCATCAGCTGTATCCTGGTAATCCCCCTGACCGCAGCCATCATCTCATATATTTTGAAGCATCCCGAAAAACTGAGAAAGCAGCTGGAAGAGGACAAATTGTTCGCGGACCAGCCGGCAGAACAATTTACCAAGTGATGTGGACGATCCGGTCGTTAAAATTATCATGGAATGCCGGGATCAGGGCCAACCATCTCATAAACCTCCACCTGTCCTTATGATAATCAAAGTAATTCCATTCCTCCAGAAATCTGATCCGTGAATCGATCTGCTCCATGTCCTTTCCTTTTCGGAGCCCCCACTGAAATCTCGCGTTGGTTTTCTTGAGCGTTTCATGCTTGTCGCTGTTTTTCACCAGCATGCGGGGGAACATTCCAAAAAGCATATGGGCCCCGGGAAACCGTTTTATCAAAACATCCATCAGTTCTGTTATCTGTATCATCCGATATCGCCACTTCCTTTCATTTATTCTAAATTGCGCAGGACACTCCTTTATATGGTCCAGCCCACGGACTGTGTCTGGATGGTCCAAAGCTTATGATAAAGGCCTTTCTTCTCAAGCAGTTCTTCATGGGCGCCTTCCTCCGCAACCCTTCCGTTGTCCATGACAACAATATTGTCGGCGTTTTTGATCGTCTTCAGCCTGTGGGCGACGACGACGACCGTTCTGCCTGCGATCAGCTCGCCGATGGCCTTTTGAACCTCCACCTCATTTTCCGGATCCAGGGAAGCGGTAGCCTCGTCAAGCAGCACGACGGGTGCGTTTTTCAGCATGGCCCGGGCAATGGAAATGCGCTGCTTCTCACCGCCGGAAAGCGTGCAGCCTCCCTCTCCCACCATGGTGTCGAAGCCCTGGGGCAGCGCCATGATGAAATCATAGCAGCAAGCCTTTTTTGCCGCGGCGATGATTTCATTCTCCGTCGCGTTTTCCCTGCCGAAGCGGATGTTGCTGCGGACGGTATCCTGAAACAGGTAAACATCCTGGAACACCATGGAGATTTTCTTCATCAGCTGCTCCGGATCAAGCTCGGCTTCGTTCATCCCTCCGAAAATGACTTTTCCCCGGCTTGGATCGTAAAACCTCGCGCACAGCTTCAGGATCGTGCTTTTGCCGCTGCCGGAAGGACCGACAAGGGCCGTCAGCGCGCCCTGCTTCATGGCGACGGAAACATCGTGAATGACCTCTTTCTCCCCGTACCCGAAGGATACGTTCTGAAAAACGATATCCGCCTTGACGTTGGGTGTCTTGGAACCGCTCATTTCAGGCTCTTTCATCAGGTTCAGGATGCGTTCCCCCGCGCGCTCGTCGTACCGGAGCTCCGCGAACTTCATCAGCGCAGAGGTAAGCGGGTCGTAGACCCGTGAGCCGATGATGAGGAACATGACAAAGGTCAGCAGATCGAGACTTCCGCCCACGAGGAGATAGGCGCCCGTCAGCACCATCAGGGTCAGCCCCGCGCGGATCAGCGTAATGGTCAGGAGCATGACCGGCCCCGAGAGCGCTTCGTAGCGGATGCTCTCCTTCATCTGCCTGCGGAAGGCGGACTCCAGCCGCTCAAATTTTTCACCCACCATGTTGTAGGCCTTCATGACGCGGATTCCAAGCAGATATTCCTGCAGCCGGTTTCCCGCGTCCAGCTTGGCTTTCATCTGCCGGTCGGCCATGCGCTTGTTGGTCTTCGTATAGAGCCAGAGGACCAGAATGGCCACGGGCATTGCGATGAACATGGCCAGGGACATCCGCCAGTCGATAAAGAGCAGGCAGGCAAAGGCCAGCGCGGGCATGACAAGGGCGCCGAACAGCTGGGGAACGATATGGGATACGGCGGTCTCCACCAGCGTAAAGTCTCCCATCATCATATTGGCAAGGTCTCCCGGGTCGCGGCTTGTGATATAGCCCAGGGGCAATTTTCGGAGATGCTCCGCCAGACCGGCTCTTCCGGCTGCGGAAATGTCGTAGGCATCCCGGTAGCTGCTGCGGTAGGCGGGCTTTTCCGCCAGGAACATCACGATCATATACGCGAAAAGGATCCCGATGATGATCCAGAGTCTTTCGCTGTCCAGGCCCTTTTCCGGCGCCGCGAAGGAATCAAAGATAATCCTTACCGTTTCAATGGACAGCGCAAACGGGACGATATTCACAAGATTGGACAAAATGGTAAAGCCTATAGGCTTGATCAGTTTCTTCGGCTGTCCTACCGTAATGTTTTGAATCATGCTCATGCTGTTACACCTCCGATGCTCATATTCTTATCTCCGACGCTAACGCCTTTGCCTCCGACACTCAGGGTCCAGTCATAGGCGCTGGTATACGCGTCCCACATGCGTTTATAAAGCCCTTCCCTGACGGACAGCTCCCCGTGGACGCCTGTCTGGACGATTCTTCCATTTTCCAGAACGACGATCTGATTCGCGTTTTTAATGGAGGACAAACGGTGCGCGATCATGATGACCGTCTTGTCTTTGATCAGTTCCTTCAGCGCGATCTGCATTCTGTATTCGTTTTCCGGGTCGGCAAAGGCCATGGCTTCGTCCAGCACAAGAATGGGCGCATTTTTCAGGATGGCTCTGGCAACAGAAACGCGCTGTTCCTCGCCGCCGGAAAGATAGACCCCGCCCTCTCCGATCAAAGTTTGATAGCCCTTGGGCAGGTTTTGGATAAATTCATGGCATTGAGCCGCTCTGGCCGCCGCGTAAACCTGCTCGTCCGTGGCCTTCGGATCGCCCACCCTGATATTTTCAAACAGGGTGTCATAAAAGAGGAAGGTGTCCTGGAAGACAAAGGAAACGGTGTTCATCAATTCTTCGGTGGGGACCTCCCTGATATCGATTCCGCCAATCCTGATCCTGCCTTCGTTCACATCCCAGAAGCGGGGAATCAGATTCGCCACGGTGGATTTCCCTCCCCCCGACGGTCCCACAAGGGCCGTTATCTCTCCGGCCTTTGCGGTAAAGCTGATTTCGGAAAGCGCCTCCACGCGGGTCGCCTCCGCCTTGTTCTCATAGGCAAAGCTTACGTTCTCAAAGGTAACGTCATACCCCTTCGGCTTTTTTGGCGAAGTCGTCTCCTTGACGGGTTCCTCGCCCAGGATCCGGTCGAGGCGTTCAACCCCTTCAAAGATTTCCCTTGTTCCGGAAGCGAGCATTGTGAGCTTGTAAAGCGGCGCCGCCGCGCCCGGGGCCATGACAATAAAGAAGAGATAGACGAGGGCAAAGGCCATGTTGCCGGGGTCCCTGCTGAGCAGCAAAAGCCCCACCGGCAGGATAAAGGTCAGGAAGGAATTCAGCACCATCGTAAAAACCGCCATGCCGGTTTCAAAGCTGTCGCAGAAATTTACGGCCCAGTTTCTGTATTCATAGAGCTCTCGGTGAAACTGCTTGAAGGAATGCACCGTCTGCCCAAAGATTTTTACCACGGGAATGCCTCTCACATACTGTATGGCGGAAGCGTGGATCCGCTCCAGCGAGTCGAAATAGGACTTCATGGCGGCCTGTGCCTTGTTTCCCAATATCATGGACGCCTGCATGCCCAGGCTGATCCCGAAGGCGACCACTACGGTAAGGGCCATCCAGCCGTTCAGCCGGAAAAAGATGACGAACATGACGACGACCGTCGCCGCGGCATTGACAAGATCGGGGATCGTGTGGGCTACAAAGAGCTCCACCCTGTCGACGTCCTGCTCCAGGTTCTTTTTCACCTTGCCTGTCGCCGTACTGTTTAAAAATCCAAGGGACAGCTTTCCGATATGCCTTGCGAGTCCCATTTTGATCCCGTAAAGAATACGGAACGCCGCCACATGGGAAAAGATGATGGCGGCGTACAGGAGCAGCAAGCCTCCGATCAGACCCCAAAAAGCGATCCATCCCCAACGGATCATAAACGAGCTGTCCGCGGCCGACAGTTCGCCCGCGTTTTTCAGAAGCTCGCCCAATATCTGATAGACCGACAGAAACGGCACCAGCATACATGCCGCGCTGAAGGCTGATAATATGCCGGATGCGACCAGCAGGCCCTTTTTCTCGCCGGCTATCTCAAGCAGGCGCCCCAGTCCGGTTTTTTTCTTTTTCTTTTGCTCCATCGCAAATGCTCCTTTCATGAACAGACGCAAGTTAGTTTGGACTAACCAATCTCTATTATAAAGCCTGCATTCGGTTTTCTCTACTCCATGCAGGCGGATATGCTCCAATCGGACGGAAACTTATACCGGTTTTTTTACGTTCGATTTCCGGTATTCCAGAGGGGACATCCCCATAACCTCCTTGAACGCGGAGGCAAACTTGCTTGGATTCTGGTACCCGACCCTTCCGGCGACGAAAGAAACGCTTTCCCCGTCCTGACACAGGAGGGCTGCGGCGGCCTGCATACGGTAGGCGCGCATAAAGGAATAAACCGATGCCCCGTAAACGCCCTTGAAGCAAAGCTTCATGGCTGTCAGCGGAATCCCGAAGCGTACGGACAATTCATCCACCGAATCGGTCGCACGCATGATGAAGCACCGGTTTCCGGGACAAAGCCTGTCCCGCAGCTGATAAAGGTCGATGGAAATGTCGCTCAGCACGCCTGAAATGGAACGGGACGCTTCGGCAAGCTCTATAACGACGGAAACGCCGTGATAATGCTCCAAAGGGAAGCAGGGTTTTTCCGTCCTGTGATCCATCATGTTTACGGCGAGATCTCCTTTCTCCAGATAAGCGCAGGAGCCGTCATGAAAGCCGCATTCAAACCGGTCCTGTCTGCAATGATTGATTTCCATGATGTCATAACCCGGGAGCGCGCTCTGAAAACAATTGCCTGTATGAAAGTCATTATAGATCAGTTCCACTCCGGGGAACACCCGGTAACTGGTCATGACGCCGCATCCGCTGTCGCCTGCCGTTCTGTATACGGCACAGTCCTCCGACCGGGAAACCAATTCCACTTCCGATCCGCATAAACCCTTTTCCGTTGATAAAATGCTCATCTCATACCCCCTGCGGCCTTTCCGCACAGGTCCTCAGTTTTATACTTTTACTACAGATTGGAATAAAGCTCTGAAAAGGCATGCCAATTTTGAAGAACAGTACCTGCGACAACGGGATCATACATGACGCCAAGATTGCGCTCAAGCTCCATCCGGCACCGTTCCATCGGCATCGCCTGTCGGTAGGTGCGGTCGCTCAGCATGGCGTCTATGGAGTCCGCCACTGAAATGACCCTTGAACCAAACGGGATCTCCTCCTCCTTAAGGCCTTCGGGATATCCTTTGCCGTTCCACTTTTCATGATGGTACAGCACGATTTGGGCGATTTCATGAAACCCCTCGATTTTCCCTAAAATATTACTGCCGATTTCCGAATGGTCCTTCATAATTTTCCACTCGTCGTCTGTTAAGGCGGAAGACTTGGTCAAGACGGAATCCGGAACGCCGATTTTTCCGATATCGTGTACATGGGCGGCAATATGGATCGTCTCGGCTTCTTCCTCGTCGAGCCTCAAAAAAAGACAGATTTGCTCTGTTATATCGCTGACCCGCGCGGAATGGCAGGCGGTGTACGGATCGCGCGCATCCATGGCTGTAACGATTCCGGCAACCAGATCATGATAGATCAATAAATTATTCTGCATACTTTTTTCCCTCGTTCCGGCCGCTATCCATTCGCAGACTTAATTCCCCGAGCATTGCAGACTTAACTCCCTGAGCATTGCAGACTTAACTCCCTGAGCGTTGCGGAGTCGAGCTTGCTCAGGATTGCCAGCGCACCGTTTTCAGCTATGTCCCTGGAAAGGTTCAGGCAGTCGTGTAAAGATCCGCTGATATGGATAAAGCAATAATAGTGTTGTTCCGCGATTTCCCTGCCGCTTTCCGTCAAGCTGATAAACGAGTACTTTTCTTTCATAATTAAATTCATTTTCAGCAGCTGATCCAGCATCCGATGGGTACTTGGCCGGCTGATGCCAAGACTGTCGGCGATTTCCGAGGAACGGACAATGCCCTTTTTACTCAATTGATAAATCGCCAGCAGATATCGGATTTGAACTGCGGTTAATTTCATTTTTACCATCCACTCGGTTAGTTTCTTCTAACTACAACTAGGTTAGCATATGCTAACC
>DATMXY010000217.1:0-3535 GCA_035561275.1 Anaerovoracaceae bacterium
GTCCTGCAATTCTGGGGTTTTTCCTGGATCGCGTATTCCGTCAGTCTGCTGTGTCTCGTTTTTTTTCTTAACAGCCAAAGTATATGGTTTCTGGAAATGAGAAAAATCATCGATATGTTCAATCTCCTGCTTTTGCTGTTCGGGACGTATGCTTTGATCCATATTAAAATACCGGCGTATTGGTACCGGTTTTCCCTGTATCTGGTGCTGCTTGCGATCATTTGTATGATCTATGGCTTTGATCTGTACGCTTTTTATCTGCCGATTTCGGTGTACCAGATCATCATTACGATATTTACGATTTATATCATTGCAAAATACTGGAATATATCGACGTCAAAAAAAGCGATCTCTTTTCTGGTTTTTCTGGTATGGGGGATCGGCAAGGCGGTTTTATCCTTTGCAGACGTTTTTTCGATTTTGCCCTATAACACATATGTGCTGGAAATCATACTTTCAAATATTGTAAACTTCTGTATCCTGACGATCTATGTGGAGTATATGAACAATAAATCCGGCCTGGCCGACGCTTTATATCAGACGGTCGTGGACAACGCGAAGGACGCGATATTTTATTTTCGGATAACGCCCTATGCGGCCTTTGAATATGTTTCTCCGTCGGTGGGTACGCTCACCGGGTATCAGCCTTCGGATTTTTATAACAACCCGAGGCTCTATGTACAGCTTGTTTCAGAGAACTATTTCGATATCGTGGAGGACGCGTTCCATGGCAATATCTCACAGAATGACAAGTACATCATTCCCTTTGTGAAAAAAAACGGACAGACCTTCTGGGGCGAAATCAATTTTACGGTCTTAAAGGATGAGGGGGATGCACCTTACGCGGTGGAAGGCATACTGAGAGATATCTCCATGTTGAAATACGCGGAGCTTTCACAGATCAACGAAAAGGAAAACCGGAACAAACAGCTGTCCTATATATCCCATGAGCTCAGAACACCCATCACCCTGATCGCCGGATATCTGACCGCCTTAGAAGACGGCACCCTCAACGGCGAAGCCGAGCGCAGCGAGGCGATGAAGATCATCACGTCGAAAACCATGCTCCTTAAAAGCCTGATCGATGATCTGGAACAGCTTTCAAAGCTGGAAACGCATCAGTTTACCTTTGACTTTATCACTTATACCATTCCCGATCTGATGGATTATCTGGTGCAGGAAAATTACGCGGATATTGAAGCTTCCGGCTTCGAGGTGGAGCTCGCCGCAGACAGGAATCAACTGCAGGAGCATTGGATCATAGCCGATCAGAACCGGATCAATCAGGTATTTTCAAATATCATAGTAAACGCCATCAAGTATTCGGGCGACAGCAGAAAAATGATCATCCGTTTCGAGCTTGACCCTCCCCTGGAAAATCTCGCCATTTCCATACGGGATTTCGGAATCGGGATTCCTCCGGACAAGCTGCCCTATATTTTCGACAGGTTTTATAGAGATAACAGCAATGCGCCGGCAATCAAAGGGCGCGGTCTCGGTTTGACAATATGCAAGGAGATCGTAATCGCTCACGGCGGAAAGATTAAAGCTTTCAGCAACCCGGATTTTGCCGGGAGCAAGTTTACGTTTACCATCCCATTATATAAGGAGTTGTAAAGATGGCCAAGGAAAAGATACTGATTGTCGACGATGAAGCAGAAATAACCAAATTGGTCTGCGCTTATCTGGCAAAGGAACATTTTACTCCTGTCGTTGCCTTTAACGGAAAGCAGGCATTGACTTTATTAAAGAAAGAAAAGCCGGACCTGATCATTCTGGACATTATGCTTCCGGACATGGAAGGCTCCTCCCTCTCTCTGGAAATAAGAAAAATATCCAACGCGCCGATCATATTCTTAAGCTGTAAAACACAGGAGATCGATAAGATCATCGCGCTGTCGGCAGGCGGCGACGATTACATGACCAAACCCTTCATGCCCGGCGAACTGGTAGCCAGGATCAAGGCTCATTTGAGAAGGCAGTATTCCCTTTCCAATATGACCGTCGAAAATCCCAACAACTACTATGAGTTCGACGGCCTTCATATCGATTTCGAAGCTCACGAACTGTCCGTAAACGGCCGGCAGGTCACTTTAACAATGAAAGAGTTTGAAATTTTAAAGCTTCTGGTGGAAAATCCGCGAAAGGTATTTTCAGCAGACAGGATCTTTGAGACAGTCTGGAAAACAAACTGCATGGAAAACGATGTGAAGACCATCATGGTTTATATCAGCAATCTCAGAAAAAAAATCGAGGTCAATCCCAACAACCCCCGATATATCCTCAGCGTACGGGGAGTCGGCTATAAATTCAATCAGACATTGTTCAAGTAAGATTCCCGCTTATAAGCGTGAGACCCGCGTCTGTTTTCGATCGGAGAAAAAAGATACCTTGCCCCACCTTGTCTTGCAAGCATAAACCAGAACAAAGAAGATATACAGCCAGCAGCACAGAATATAGCCGTAGAGAAAGGGCAGCCCGAATATTCTCGGATAAATTTTATCGCCTGCAAACAAAATTCCCGGAAATTCGGTTGCGCCGAAACCTATAACCAGAAGGACCCATATTATCAATTTTCGCTTGTTGATCGGTTTCTTTGCCGGTTCTGGTTCCACTTTTGGTACCGCCTTTGGTTCCACTTTTAACATCGCCTTGGTTATACTTTTGGCTCCGCCTTTTTAAATCGGCGTGTCTGATTTTCTTTACAATATGTATAAATTATGCTATCAGTATATTATGGTTTTGTCAATGAACGGAGGATAACATGAGCAGAAACAAGTTTATATTGCTGATCATCTTTTTCGCAGGGCTTTACTATTTGCTGCCCGATGACGGAATTTACCGCGTTATAAAAGTAAATACCGTAGCGGTACTGCCCTATATCATGTTAGGTATCATTATTTATCTCTTCATCACCATCAACTTTTTAAAACGCGCCTGGAAGAAGCTGGACAGTGAGCTCAGCGATGAAAATACCGTGAACTATGCAAAAATAATGAACATATCCTTTGACGTGGTCCGAATGTTAGGCGCACCGAATTTGACCTCCCTGTATAACAAAGTAAACTTTTCGGCGTCCGTTACGATGAATTCCAAGCGGCTTCTGTATGAGGCAATGCGGCGCAAAAGGCTGGATGTCGCGCCGCCCGGCCAGGCGGCAAAAGCCCGGTAATTTAACAGCCTTATTCCTTTTTATCAGAGAAACGCATTTGAACGCTACCTGGCGTTCTCCATCATAGCCCTGATCGCGTTCTTCAAGGATTTAAAGCCTTCCGCTTTATCGTCGGGAGTAACTTCTATCGGTTCGTAAAAATCAAGAATTATTTCATTGAAGGGCAGTGGAATTTTATAGCGGTCCCATCTTCTCTTCAATTCTATTTTTCTTCTCACACGGATCGCAATCGGCATCAGCTTCCGTTTGGTCAGAAGTGCCGACACGAACGCAAAATCTTTCGGAACATGGTACGGCCCAAGCGGTCCGTCCAGGGAGATAGCCAGATTTGCGGCATCTTTATTATTTATAATATTTCTGATT
>DATMXY010000218.1:0-5810 GCA_035561275.1 Anaerovoracaceae bacterium
TAATTGCACAAATAACTAGTATTTCGCTTATAAATGGTCATTTTTAATCTCGTTCGATCACATTTCCGTTTTCTGTTGTTTTAAGAAACGCTTCCACCGTCTGCAGGTCAGGCGCACTTGGGATCCCGCCGAAGGTCAGGGTTGAAATTGCGGCGGCGGCAGTTGCAAAGACGCCGATCCTTCGAAGTTCCTCCTCCGTCAGATCTTCGGGCTTTTTATCATACTGCAGCAGCTGATACATGGCGCTCCCCCCGAAAATATCTCCTGCGCCGGTGGTATCCGCACAGTCGAGCCGGAAGGCCGGGATATGGAAGGAGCGTTTTCCCGAATAGATCCGCGCGCCTTCGCTTCCCAGCGTTACGTACATGATTTTAATATTGGGATTCTCCCGGAGCAGCCTCGCTGCCGCTTCATCCAGCGGAGCGTCATACAGCAGAAGAAGTTCCTCTTCGCTGAGCTTCAGCACGTCGCAAACGCCGACTCCGTATGAGATCTGTTTTCTGGCATAGTCCGCGTCATCCCAGAGCTTATCTCTGTAATTGGGATCAAAGCTTACGACGGCGCCGGCTTTTTTCACGATGCCGACGGCCGCCTTCGTCGCCGAGGCGCTCGGCTCGTGGATCAGCGAAAGCGAGCTGAAGTGAAAGGCTTTGCAGGTTTCCAGGGCATCCTTGGGCAATTCTTCTTCCGTAAGCATAATATCCGCGCTGAGTTTTCGGGAAAAGGAAAAGGACCGCTCTCCGTCAGGGGCCAGACTTACAAAAGCCAGCGTGGTAAAATGGCCGTCGTCCCTGACAACGAACCGGGTATCTATATTGCTTTTGTTCAGCGTATCGATGAGCAGATCGCCGAACATATCATTTCCAACTTTACCGATAAAAGCAGTTCTCAGGCCCAGCTTTGCGCAGGCGGCCGCAAAGTTGGGCGGACCTCCGCCGGGATTTCCCTCCAGTACGGGGTAACCGGCCTTATTTCTTTCCTTTGAAATGAAATCGACGAGGATTTCTCCAAGAGCTATTACGTCGTACATCAATAGATCTCCTTATTCCGGGTCCTTTGTGTGGATTCTCCATATTCCGGACCCTGCCGATTGACAAGCTTCCGGCGAATTGTTATGATTAAGGCAATATTTTTAAATAAGTCTTCGAGGTACCAGCTTATGTTTATGGAAGAAAGAAAGCAGCAGATACTTGATATCCTGAAAAAGAGCAAAGGCGCAGTTTCGGTCAAGGAACTCTGCGAAACCCTATATGCATCCGGAGCCACAGTCAGAAGAGATCTTGCCGACCTGGAAAAGAATAAACTGATCCGGCGGACCCACGGGGGAGCGATGCTTTCGGACGACAGCACGGAGGATCCTCTGATATTCAGAGAGATGAACAGCTACGCGCAAAAACAAACGATCGCAAAGATGGCTTCCGGCTATGTCTCCGACGGAATGATCCTCTTCATCGACTCCAGCACCACTTCGCTGGCCTTTGCCCAGACATTGCATAAATTCAACAATGTGAAAGTGATCACCAACGGCTTAAAAACCGCCCTGCTGCTTTCCGAGTATCCCAATGTGAAGGTATTCTGCACCGGAGGCACCCTGAAGGACAACTACAAGTCCCTTGTGGGAGTCGCCGCCCGGGAGTTTATCTCAAAATATTACGCCGATATCAGCTTTATCTCCTGCAGAGGCTTCAGCACCGCCATCGGCGCCACCGACTCCAGCGAAGAAGAATACTATATCAAGAAACAGTATATGGAAAACAGCAATAAAGTCATTCTGCTCTGCGACACCTCAAAGTTCGATACAAATTATATGTGCAAGCTCGGCCCTGTTTCGATGTTTAACGAAATCATCACCGAGAACAAGGCCGTCAATATGGAGCTTGCCAAACTGACAAAGGGAATTTAGCATCCCGCGTCAATCAGATTGAAAAAAACGATGAAATTTCTTTCATCGTTTTCTATTTTGGTTTATTCGTAAACCAGTTCGTCAATTGATGGATCAGAAATGTTGTCTTTTGTATAGAATTTTGCGCCTGTATCAACGATCGGCGGATTTGGTGCAGCCGTCCCGTTCAGGGCGTCAACCGCAAGCTTTACAGCCTGATAGCCGATCTGATACGGATCCTGCGTGATCGATCCATAGAACCAGCCGTTTGTTACGGCAGTCTTCTGGGTCTTTCCGGCGTCAAAGCCGATTGCGAGGATGTCCTTGAACTTGCCGTTGTCCTTGTTGAAATCGCTGCCGTCTGTGGAAGCGGCGAGGATTCCGTTTGCGGCGCCTTCATTGGAGCCGTAGATCGCGACCAGACCGCTTGTGGCAAGGAGCGTGTCCGCGCCTGATTTCATGTCTGCAGCGGACGGGGTTGCGGGAACGTTTACAATGATGGTAAGCTTCGCGGCAGAGGTGGCGGCCTTCGCATAGTTGGTATGACCCTTTACTTCTACGGCGCCGGCAAATCCGTCTGCGCCTTCAACCAGTTCCTTGAGCTTGTCAACGAATCCGGCGGTACGCTTCGTGATGGATTCGGAAGTGGCGTCCTGGGACAGTACGCCTACGGTGACCGGGTTTCCGGATTTCAGCGCGGCCTGGAAGGCTTCCGCTTTGAAGAGTTCCTCTGCGGCGAGTTCCGCGGCGGCATAGTTGTCGGTGGACGCAGTCGCGTAGATCGATCCGGCCGGAGCATTCGGAACGCCGGAGTCAAACCCGACCACCGGAATTCCCTTGTTCATCGCCTCGTTCAGCTGTTCCAGCACCGCATTGGTATCGAGCGCAGCAAGGGCGATGGCAGCCGGGTTCTTGGTCATCGCATTCTTCAGCATGTCAACCTGAATGTTGATATCGCTTTCCGAAGGCGGACCGTCAAAGGTAACTTCCACGCCGAGATCTACTGCAGCTTGCTCCGCGCCTTTTTTAACTACCTGCCAGAATTGATGCTGGAATCCTTTGGATACGATTGCAATGTATGGTGTTTCAGTATCGGGAGCAGGCGTTCCCTCATCCTCCGTAGTCCCTCCTCCTCCTCCACAGGCGGCCATGGAGATGGCCATTACAACAGTAAGGAAAAGAGCAAATAATTTTTTCATGTTTACCTCCTTAAACTTTAAAAAAATGTCCTTTACCTCTATTTAAAGTGACAGGCACTTTAATTAGCTCATTATTTATTTTTTCTGGCTCTGTAGATATCGAGGAGCACGGCCAGAACCACGACAAAACCGGTAAAAAAGGTCTGAAATTGCTGCGGGAGCCCCATGGACATCAGGCCGGTTCCCAGCACGCTCATGAGCAGCGCTCCGATCAACGTGCCCGACATGGTGCCCACGCCGCCCGACAGTGTGGTGCCGCCGATGATTACCGCGGCAATCGCCTTCATCTCCTCGCCGGCGCCCGTACCCGGAATGATCGTAGAATAAGTGGCGGAATATACGATTGCGGAAAGGCCTACGAAAAACCCGCATACGGCATAGGTGCCGATTTTCCAGAACGCGATGTCGACGCCTGAGAGCCGTACGGATTCTTCATTGCTCCCGATGGCAAAGACATATCGCCCGAACTTCGTTTTGTTCAGCAGCATAAATGCGAGAATAAAGAATATGCCTACGAAGATCAATCCGGTCGGAAAACCGTTGGGCATTGCCGCCGTGGACTGGGTCTTATAAAAAATTGCTTTGTACCAGCCGTCTTCTTCAAACGCGGTGGGCCAGCGCTGGGTCTGCACCTTAGTGACGATGGAACCCAGGCCCTGGGACATCATCATGACGCCCAGCGTTGCGATAAAAGGCGGCAAATGCAGTTTGGAAATCAAAACGCCGTTGACAAAGCCAAAGGCAGTGGCGACGAGCACCACGGCACAGAGGCTGATTCCGATGGAAAGCCCCACCGCGTTATACAGGTAACCGCCGATCAAAGCGGAACACATCATAACAGTACCGATGGAAAGGTCGATTCCCGCGGTAATAATGACGAAAGTGACGCCGAAAGCCATCAACGCGATATAATAAGTTCTGTCCAATATACTGATAAAGGTCGCCTGAGAAAAAAATTGATTTCCGAAGATGCAAAAGAATATATAAAGTACGAAAAGCGCTCCGATGGCCAGCAGCTTCTGCATTCCTGCAGATTTGATAAATTTGTTCAGTATGTTCGTATTTTGTTCCATTCCAATACCTCTCAATCAATTTCTCATGGTTGCATATTTCATTATGATTTCCTGATTTGCTTCTGTTATATCAAGGGTTTTTGTATGCCTGCCCTCGCACATGACGACGATTCGGTCGCTCATTCTAAGGATTTCCTGAAGCTCGGAGGAGATCATGATGATCGCTTTGCCCTGTGCGGCCAGCTGGCTCATCAACTTGTAGATCTCACTTTTCGCACCGACGTCGATCCCTCTGGTCGGCTCGTCAAAGATGATCACATCACAGTTTTTAATCAGCCATTTTGCGACGATTACCTTTTGCTGGTTACCGCCGGATAAATTCTTGACCAACTGGAACCGGGACGGCGTTTTAATGGAAATTTTATCGATATACTCCATCGTCACCTTATGGGCTCTCTTCTCGTCGATGAACCCTTTCCTGCAGAAATTGTCCATATCCGCTATGATCATATTGTCGCAAACCGAAAGTCCTATCGCCAGCCCAAACCGCTTTCTGTCTTCCGACAGGTACGCGATCCCGGCCTTTACGGCGTCTTTCGGGGAATTGACCGTTATCTTGACGCCATCCTTGATGATTTCACCCGCGGTCTTTTTATCCGCGCCGAACAGGAGCCGTGCGACTTCCGTTCTTCCTGCGCCCATTAACCCCGCGAAACCCAGGATTTCGCCTCTTCTCAATTCAAAAGAGACGTCTTTCACATCCTTCGATACGAGGTTTTTGGCCACCAGCGCCACTTCCGCGTCTTCAGGCACCGTACTGTGGGTTTTCGGCTCTTCGTAAATGGCTCTTCCGACCATCGCCTGAATGATCTCGTCAAGGTCCGTTTCGTCCGTATTCAGAGTTCTTATATATTCACCGTCCCGCATCACCGTAATCCGGTCGCTGATCTCCATGATCTCATCCATCCTGTGGGACACATAGACCATTGCGACGCCCTTTTCCCGCAGCTGTTTCATGATCTTGAACAGCTCCCCGATCTCATTGGAGGTAAGGGCCGCAGTTGGTTCGTCAAGGACCAGGATGGTGGAATCGAAGGATACCGCTTTTGCGATTTCGACCATCTGTTGTTTTCCTACGGTCAGGGCGCCCACAAGATCCGTGGGCTTGAAGGAGAGCTTGAACATGTCGAACAGCTTCTGGGTTTTTTCATTGATCGCCTTATCATTGGTAAAAAACGAGTTGCCTTCTCTTCCGATAAAGATATTCTGCGCCGCGGTGAGGTGGTTCATCAAATTTAATTCCTGGTGAACAATGGAGATTCCCATGTTCTGCGCCTGCTTGGCGCCGCTGATCTGGACCTGCTCGCCCCGATAGGTGATCGTTCCGCTGTCCGCCTTGTAAATCCCGGTCAGAACCTTCATCAGGGTCGACTTGCCGGCTCCGTTTTCACCTACCAGCGCATGGACTTCACCGGGTCTGAGATCAAAATTGACATTCTTAAGGGCGTGAACTCCGGGAAAAGATTTGTCGATCCCCTCCATTTTCAAAATTACTTGATCGCTGTTTTTCATTTCACTCATTCCATATACCTACTCTCAGAGCCTGCCGATCAGGATCGACCGGTAAGGTCCTTCAACACTTTTCTGTGCTCATTATAGCTTAACGAAAATCCGCTTTCAATATGTGCAATAACTAATTTTGTGATTATTTTTGAT
>DATMXY010000219.1:0-6404 GCA_035561275.1 Anaerovoracaceae bacterium
AATAAATTCCATGGGGATTGATGCGAAGAGCCATATGAGCGTACTGTCCGACATGGATGTTATTGTTGTCAGAAACACGGTATTGCGCGGAAAGAGCGGCGCAGAGACAAAAATCGTCAAGGTTGCGCCAAAGAAAACCGAGCCAAATCAAGTTAAAGAAGAAGTTAAGGTGGTAGTTAAGGCAGCGGTTCACCCAAGTATGAGTCCGGAATCCAGAATGGCGAGGCCTCCGGTGAAACCGGCTCAGCAGCAAAGGCCGGGATACCCTGCAGGCCAGAGCCAGCAGCCGCAGCGCCAGACATCTCAGCCTCATCCGGCACAAACGCACACGGCGCAGCAACCGGTCAGACCAACTCAGACCGCAGCGCCCCAAAGACCGGTCCGGCCTCAGCCGCAGAGGCCTGTTCAGAATATACCGCATCAGCCGAAACCGTCAGCCGACAGCCAGCCGGGCGGGCAGAGCCCACAGCAAAGGCCTGCCCAGGGGGCGCAGCCGGACGGGCAGAACCTTCAGCAAAAGCCTGTTCAGAATATACCGCATCAGCCGAAACCGGCGGCCGGCGGCCAGCCGGTCCAAACTGCACAGCCGGGTGGGCAGAGCCCGCAGCAAAGACCTGCTCAGAGCGCTCAACCAGAGCAGGCTCAAAGGCCTTCTCAAAGTGCGCAACCAGATCAGGCACAAAGGCCTTCCCAGAGTGCTCAACCAGATCAGATCCAAAGGCCTTCCCAGGGGGCACAGCCAGGTGGGCAGAGCCCGCAGCGAAGGCCAGCCCAGGGCGGCTATCAGCAAAGGCCTCCCCAGGACACCCAGCAGGGCGGCTATCAGCAAAGGCCTCCCCAGGGGACACAGCAGGGCGGCTATCAGCAAAGGCCTCCTCAGGGGACACAGCAGGGCGGCTACCAGCAAAGGCCTTCCCAGGGCGGACAGCAGGGCGGTTATCAGCAGAGGCCAGCCCAGGGCGGACAGCAGGGCGGTTATCAGCAAAGACCTCCCCAGAGCGGACAGCAGGGCGGTTATCAGCAAAGGCCTCCCCAGGGCGGACAGCAGGGCGGTTATCAGCAAAGGCCTTCCCAGGGCGGGCAGCAGGGCGGCTATCAGCAAAGGCCTTCCCAGGGCGGGCAGGGCCCGCAGCAGCACAGAACCTCAGAAGACAAAGCGGCGGTGCCTGCAAGGCCTCCTGAGCGCAGGGATTCCCCGCAAAGGCCCGCAGGATCAAAACCGTATCCGGATAAGGATCAAAAACCTAATTTGAAACAACAGCAAAAATATGTTCCGAAGCAAATGGATGAATCCAGACCACCGGCGCCGAAAGGGCAGAAAAGCGTCAGCCTTGAAAAACATCAGAGGGCGAAACCTCAGCCCAAGCCTGTGCCAAAACCGGTTGAGCCTGAAATCAACCTGGCGGATCTTCCCCCCGGAACCAAGATCATCAATGTTCCGATCACGGTTGCAGGTTTTGCGGATCAGATCGAAAAATCAACGTCTCAGGTTATCATGGCGTTGATGAAGCTGGGTATTATGGCAAACATCAACCAGAACATCGACGAGGACACCGTTGTGGTGCTCGGCGCCGAACTGGGAGTGAATATCGTTGTCGGAAAAGTGGCGGAAGATGTCGTCGAGGAAGGTCTGGAGCTCTTTAAGGATAAAGAAGAAGACCTGAAGGGCAGGCCTCCGATCATCACCGTGATGGGCCATGTCGATCACGGTAAGACCTCCCTGCTTGACACCATCAGAAAAACCAATGTAACGGCGTCAGAATCCGGAGGCATTACCCAGCACATCGGAGCTTCGGAAGTCTACTCCGGTGGGCAGAGGATCGTATTCCTCGATACCCCGGGTCATGAAGCGTTTACCGCCATGAGGGCGAGAGGCGCCCATGTCACCGATATCGCGGTGCTTGTAGTGGCCGCGGACGACGGCGTAATGCCGCAGACCGTAGAGGCCATCAGTCATGCGAAAGCCGCCGGCGTTCCCATAATCGTCGCGATCAATAAAATCGACAAACCGGGAGCAGATCCTAGCAGAGTCAAACAGGAGCTGACAGAGCACGGTATCCTTATTGAAGAATGGGGCGGAGATACCATCTGTGTCCACGTGTCCGCAAAGACAGGAGAAGGGATCGATACCCTCCTCGAAATGATCCTGCTTCAGGCTGAAGTCCTTGAACTGAAAGCAAATCCGAACCGTCTGGCCATGGGAACCGTCATCGAAGCCAGATTGGATAAAAATAAAGGCCCGGTGGCGACCCTTCTCGTATTGAACGGTACGCTGCAGGCCGGCGTGAGCGTCGTTGCGGGGACCTGTTCCGGCAGGATCAAAGCGATGACCAACTATAAAGGCGATGCCATCAGGAAGGCCGGTCCTGCGACGGCGGTGGAAATCCTGGGACTGACCGATGTCCCGGAAGCCGGCGACGAGTTCAACGCGGTCAAGGAAGACAGGGTCGCCAGGGAGATCGCCGAGAATCGAAGGATCAAACTGAGAGAAGAGGTTATGGCGAGAAATTCCAGCGTAACACTGGAACAGCTCTTCAGCCAGATCAAGGAAGGCGAAGTCAAGGAACTGAACCTCATCATCAAGGGCGACGTCCAGGGTTCTGTGGAAGCGTTGACTCAATCTCTCGAAAAGCTGAAAAATGAAAATGTCAAAGTGAAGATCATCCATACGGGAGTCGGCACGGTGACAGAATCGGATATCATGCTTGCCAATACCTCGGGCGCCATCATCATCGCGTTCAATGTAAGGCCGTCTACTGCCATCACAAGTATGGCGGAGAGGGAAAATGTCGAGATCAGGACATACCGGGTCATTTACAACGTTATCGACGAAGTGGAGGCCGCCATGAAAGGTATGCTGGATCCGGTATTTAAAGAAGTGGTTCTGGGCAAGATAGAAATCAGGGAAACCTTTAAGGTGCCCGGCGCCGGAATTATCGGCGGCGCTTACGTTCTGGAAGGCAAGGTACAGAGGAATGCGGAGATCAGACTGGTGAGAGACGGCATCGTCGTTCACGAAGGAAAAATCTCGTCCCTGAAAAGATTCAAGGACGACGTCAAGGAAGTCGCCCACGGATACGAATGTGGTATCGGTATTGATAACTACAATGATATCAAAGAAGGGGACATCATTGAAGCGTTCAAAATGGAAGAGATAGAACGGAAATAACGAGGCATTTACAAAAAGAAAATTCTGCCAACGGCCCTGAAGAGCCGGGCAGAATGTTAAGACGACGAAAATAATGTTAAGAGGGAAGAACTATGGGAAAAGGTTACAGGCAGGGACGGCTGGGAGAAGAGATCAGGAGAATTGTCAGCGACCTGCTTCTCAGAGAGATAAAGGATCCCCGGCTGTCGGGGATCGTCAGCATTTCCGCCGTTGAAGCCACAGAAGACGGAAGCTTTGCCACCATATACATCACAAAATTGGGCAGCAAAGCCTCCGAAGAGACAAGTGAGGAAGAAAAAAAGGAGGTCCTTGCAGCTTTTAAGAGCGCCAAAGGACTGATCAGGCGGGAAATCGGGCAGCAGATCAAGCTGAGGCATGTGCCTGAGCTGCTGTTTAAGATGGACACCTCACTGGAATACGGAAGGCATATTTCAAAGCTGATCGATACACTGGGCATAGAAAAAACGGAAGAAAAAGACGATGAAGAACACATTGGAACAGATCGCGGCTAAACTCAGGGAAGCGGAGACCGTATTGCTGTATCCCCATGTCCTCATGGACGGCGATACGCTGGGTTCTTCCGTCGCCTTGTGCATCGCGCTTAGAAAAATGGGGAAAAAGGCGTATATCCTCATCGAGGACGAAATCCCCCCCTATTTGCTTTTTTTGGAAAAGGACTACTGTACTTATGACGGGAACATCCTGGATGAGCCCGATCTTTCCATTTCTGTCGACTGCAGCGATATTGAGCGGTTCACCATGAGAAAAGACAGGTTCCTTGCCGGAAAGTCCAGCATCTGCCTTGACCACCACAGGACAAACAATTATTTTGCCGATCTGAATTATATTGACGAGAACGCCGGCGCCACCGGCGAAATCGTCTTTGATCTGATCAAAATCCTGGGAACCGGATTCGACGTTAAGACTGCGGAAGCCATCTATACCGCCATTGCAACGGATACGGGCAATTTCCAGTATACCAACACGACGAAAACCACCCATCTCATTGCCGCCGAACTTTTCGACGCCGGCATCGACCTGGAAAAAATCAGCGTGGAAGTCTACCAGAATATCAGGCATGAAAAGCTGAAACTGATGAACGAGGTGATCGGTACCATTGAACTGCTTTACGGCGGGAAAGCGGATATCGCCTGCGTCACCCAGGAAATGCTTGAAAAGACCGGCGCGCGTATGGATGAGACCGACGGGATCATCGAGATGCTTCGGAACATCAGCGGCGTTGAAATATCCGCATTTTTAAAGGAGATCAAGCCCGGCGAGGTCAAGGTCGGCCTGCGGTCCAAAACATACGGCGACGTTTCGGCCATCGCTCAGTCCTTCGGCGGGGGCGGCCATAAAAAGGCTGCCGGCTGTACGCTGTATACCTCATTAGAGGACGCGAAACAGAAGATTTCCGCCGCCGTTTCCGCCCAGCTATCCAATACGGGCCTGCCGAGCGGGGAAACAGCCAAAACAGAGAACGGAGCGTATAGTAAGCTATGATCAGGGACGGGATCATCAACCTGTTAAAGCCTGCCGGCATGACGTCCCACGACTGTGTCCAACTGCTAAGAAGATTGACAGGAACGAAAAGGATCGGGCATACCGGCACCCTTGACCCCATGGCCGTCGGAGTACTTCCTCTCTGTATCGGCAGCGCGGCACGGATAACCGAATATCTGGATCTGGATTATAAGAAATACCGCTGCGAGATGCAGTTAGGCTTTGAGACGGATACCCAGGATATCTGGGGCAGGGTAATCAGCGACAACCGGGGCGGTTTCCCTTTTGAAAGCGTGAAAATCGCGGAGACGCTGGACAGTTTCCGGGGGTTGATTTCCCAATATCCTCCCGGTTATTCCGCGGTACGGGTCAACGGAAGACGGTTGTACGAATATGCCAGGCAAGGCGAATCGGTTGAAATCAAACCAAGGCAGGTAAACATAAAAGATATTACGGTAATCCATATGGATCGGGAGAAAAATCGCGTCCTCTTTGATGTGGAATGTTCAAAGGGTACCTACATAAGGACAATCTGCCACGATGCGGGCAGAATCCTGGGCTGCGGGGCGGCAATGAGCTGTCTCATCCGGACGGCAAGCGGCGCATTCACGCTGGACAATGCCGTAACCATCGAAGAACTGACGGATGGAAATCCTGAGCAATACCTTATGGAAACGGATTTTCCGCTGGTACATTTCGGTGAAGCCGTTGTGAATGAAGAGCGAGGAAAATGGTTTGTCAACGGCGGTCAATTGCGTTGGTCGGACGTAACGATCATAAAGGAGCCGAATGTGGAAGTCGCGGGCGCCGGGCTTAACATCCGCGAAGAATATAAACAGGCGTATAAGATCTATGCGGACCTGGAGGTTGCCGCGGCAAGGGGTTCCAACGGATTCCTCGGCGTGGCGTTCCGAAACGGAGAGGACGGAAAACTGAAGGCTGATAAGATTTTTCTAAGGCAGGAGTAGGCGATGAAGCAATTCAATTCACTGGATGACATAAAAAATATAAAAGAAACGGTCGTAGCCCTGGGAAATTTTGACGGAGTCCATAAAGGGCATCAGGAGCTCATCAGAAGAACGGTGAAAAGCGCGAAGATGGCGGGGCTGAAGAGCGCCGTTTTCACGTTTGCCAACCATCCGAAGAACGTCCTGGCAGGCAGGCCTGTCATAAAAAATATCTTATATCCCGAGGATAAAGCCGAAATCATCCGATGCCTGGGCGTGGATTATCTTTTTTCATTGGAATTCAACGAGAGCATCCAGCATCTGTCGGCGGAGGATTTCATACAGAAGCTGCTGGTCGGCGCCTTTAAAATGCGGGAAGCGTACTGCGGCTTCAACTATCATTTCGGCTATAAGGCGGAAGGTACTCCGGAGACGCTGATCAAGGCGGGCTTGAGAGACGGGTTCGGCATTCACGTTCTTGAACCGTACAAAATCGACGGCAACCTGGTGAGCAGCTCCTTTATCCGGAAGCTGATCGCGGCGGGCAGAGTCGGCGAATGCAAAAAATACATGGGAAGAAATTATTCCGTTGGAGGAGAAGTGGTCGTAGGCAACAAGATCGGCAGAACCATCGGTTTTCCCACCTCCAACATACTCATCGACGAGGCCATGGTCACACCGGCCCACGGGGTCTATGTGACTTACTGCAATTACAATGGGGCCTGCTATCAAGGCGTCACCAACGTGGGGATTAAACCGACCATCGGAGACAATAAAAAGAATAT
>DATMXY010000220.1:0-2610 GCA_035561275.1 Anaerovoracaceae bacterium
AACTAGATTTTTATATTGTGTTTTCCCGGACCTGCGAAAAAGCCCGCGCTGGGTGGCCGGCTTTTCGACAGTTTGGGGGGTGGATGGTTAAACGGTTGGGTAATTAGAATTCTTTTGTATTCAGTTCGGACTTTGAGTGAATGTCAAGTTTACTGTATACGTTTTTCAGTATTGTCTTGACGGTGGCTTCCGATATAAACAGTTCTTCGGCTATTTCCTTTGCCGTCAGCCTGTTTTTCGCGAACAGGGCGACGTCTCTTTCCCTTCGGGTCAGCGGCGATTTGACTGTTTGGATGGCTTTTTTTATCACGCTTACACCCTTGCTCTGGCGTTTGCAGAGAACATTGATCGCGGCTAATCCCTCCCGGTCGGAAACAGAACCCTTTGCTTTATCCAAAAGAGGATCGAGAAAACCATCATGATTGGCAAAAGGGAGGTATACCTTGTCCGGCAGTGCAATGGCAAGGGCCTGGTTGCAGTACTCCTGCGCTTCCCGCTCATTTCCGCTGCTGAGTTTTATCACTGCAAGATACTTGAGGTAACACAGCCGGGGCATCATGTAACGGATATTCCCCGCCGTACCCCCGGCCATGATGAGTTCCGAAATCCCGAGAAACTCGTTGTACCGCTTATCCAGGATCAGGAGCATGGAATGGAGGACCTGGGCAAACGGAACGGCGGGGGCGTAGATGGTCTTCTTTATATATTCCATGTCGTAAAGCCAGCCGGCGACGTTATCCTTCATGCCCAATACGAGGCTGATCGCCGTCAGGCACAGATCAACCATACGAAGTATGTACAGACTGGAATTTTCATTGGCATAGCCTCTGATATTTTTTACGGCTGTAAAATAGCCGTCAACGTCCCCTCTCAGGATCGCGATACGCGCCAGCACATTTTCTGCGCACAGACATACGGAGATCTGCCGGAAACTGTGCGCTTCATAGAGGGCTTTATGGCACAGGATTTCGGCGGCGTTGTCGTCGCCCCTCATAAGCATTGCTTCCGCCCGCATAACGCTTTCCGCTCCGGCGCCGTGCCCCTGCGTCAGCTTTTGGTAATCGGGCAGAGTCCTGGAAATATGCCTCATATCGTTCTCCAGCTCTCCTGATTCCCGCCAGAACATAAAAAGGACAGAGGGACAGCCTAATGTAAAAGGAGCGTCAAACTGATACGGGATCGGGTGTTTTCCTGAAATCTCCAGCGCCCTCATGCAGCCGTCATGCATCTCCCTGATATTATTATAAGCCGAAAAGATTTCTATAACGGCAAGCTTGCCCTTGAGCATACGGCGCGCTTCCGGTCTAAACGCCGTATCGGTTTCGGCCACCGAACCGATCAGCCCGCACAGCTTTTCGTAGAGATCAAACCGCCCGCTCATGTACATCGGGAAACAGAAGGCCAGGAGCGCATCGGGGTACTTGCGCAGCGTTTCTTCCGGAGCCTCCTCCACCAGCTTTGCGATAAATTCCGGCATGGAGTTTTCTGTCTGATTGCCCGTATACCCGCCGTCAAAAGGCAGGGACAGGATGGCGTCATAATCGCCGGTCTTTATAAGGTACCGGGCAGCGGAAAAATACTGCCCTTCGGCGGCGAAAGTCTTTCCGGCTCTACGGAGCATAAGGTTTTGAAAATCCGGCTGCATATAATGATAGAAACGGTTCCGCAGATAATCCTGCAGGATGCTGTGTATGGTATAGATGTTCCTGTCCGGAAAATATCGTATGAAGTCGTTGGTTTTCAGCAGCTCTTCAATGTTCTCAGGCAGGCTGTCCCGATCGGCCATAACCGCGGCCTGACGGACTGTAAAGCTGTCAAGGATGGAGACCGACAGCAAAAAGTTCTTTTCTTCCTCCGAAAGCTTGTTCCAGACGGCGGTTTCCACCAGGCGCTCGATGTCGGCGGTGAGGTCAAAGGAGCCTGTTTCCTTGAAGTTGATGATCTGCAGCAGGATAGCGGATACCCAGCCTTCGGTGCTTGCATAGACGCTGTTCAATTTGCTGTTTGTCAGGCGGATGCCCTCCATGAGAAAAAGATTGGCGGTGCCCTCTTTGTCAAAGAAAAATGCGGAAGGATCAATGGTATGGATCCTGTCGTTGTGGATCGTAAACTGTTGTCTGGTTTCCAACTGCTGGGTGATGAATATCATATGCAGATTCGGGCTTCCGTGCATGGAAAAAATGCTTATCAGTTCCCGGGGGACCTCGCTGCTCAGCAGTTGGTAATTATCAATGACCAGGTAGGTTTCCCGCGGGCATTTGAAGTCGATGAGCGCCGAAATCAGGTACATCATCGTATCCGGCGTAGGGATCTCCAGTTTTCTGAGGTTTTCGGCAATTTTATAATTCGCGTTGGAAATCAGCCCGCAGATATTCCGCCATGAAACGGGAGCCGGCTCGCCCAGGCAGGTATACCAGTATTCGCAGGCGTCGGAGGGCACATTTTCTTTTAAATATTCTCTGACGGCAGTGGTTTTTCCGAAACCGGACGGCGCTTCCACTATGGTCAGGGGATAGTTGGGTATCTGGTCCAGTTGTTTTTTTAGTTTGTCAGGAAAATAATATACCCGTTTCGGTTTGCTTCTTCTACGCATACTACATCCCTCCGTAC
>DATMXY010000221.1:0-2490 GCA_035561275.1 Anaerovoracaceae bacterium
ACAGAGTACTTGTATTAAAGGCCATCGCCGATGAAACGAGAATGAATATCCTGATGCTACTTTTACATCATAACTATTGTGTTCGAGCGTTGGCAAGAAAACTTGAGCTTTCGGAGGCCGCTATCTCGCAGCATTTGAAAATTCTCAGGGAAGCCGGCCTTTTGATCGGCGAGAAACGCGGCTATTTTATGCACTATGATGTAAATCGCAGCGTGTTGCACGAACTGGCCGCAAACATTGAGCAGCTTGCAGCGATTGAACGTGAGCTCTGCACTCCGGAACACGGGGGCTGCCAACCTTCCGAACAGGAACGGTGCCATGCGAATAAAGGGGATTGCAGCGCTGAGGTGAAGGAGTTCTGCCACGGCCCGGAGTCTGAACCGAAGGGAGAGGGACAGAATGAGCAGCACGGACATTGTCACTGTCACAAGCTTAAGTAAGCGCTACGGCGACTTTGCTGCCGTAAAAGATATTTCCTTCTCCATAAAGCAGGGGGAAATTTTTGGCTTCCTTGGACCAAACGGCGCAGGGAAAACGACAACGATCCATATGATGATCGGACTTATAAGGCCGACCGGCGGTTCCGTTTTGATAGACGGTATCAATGCCGTAAGGGATGTTAAAAAAGCGCAGGCCGTCATAGGTATCGTACCGGATGAGAGCAATCTATATGATGAGATGGACGGCTTTGATAATCTGTGTTTCTGCGCTTCTCTCTACGGTATGCGCAAAGAGGCGCGTGAAAAGAGAGCAACGGCGCTTTTAGAGCAATTTGATCTTGCCGGCGCGGGAAAACGGCCGTTCAAAGCGTATTCCAAAGGGATGCGCCGGAAGCTGACGATCGCGGCAGGTATCATTCATAAACCCCGCATTCTTTTCCTTGACGAGCCCACGACCGGCATCGATGTGGAAAGCGCCCGACAGATCCGTCAGCTTCTTCCGGAATTAAAAAAGAAAGGGACAACAATTTTCATTACCACTCACTATATTGAGGACGCCGAGCGCATCTGCGATCACATCGCTTTTATTGTGGGTGGCGGAATTGTCGCGGAAGGCTCCGTGCCGGAGCTAATGGAAAACGCCTCCTGTGGCCATACCATTCAGCTGACAACAGACTCTGGAATTGACGGCTTTGCGGCGGAAATACAGGCTCACTTCGGAGATTGTAAAATCCAGACCAAGGCCGATCATACGGTGACGTTGGTTTCAGAAAATCGTATTGCGCTTTCTCCGGTTCTTCAATATCTTGATGATAAGGGCGTTTCCGTTTACGAGGCCAAAGAACTGCGCCCGTCACTGGAGGATGTATTTGTAAAAATTACCGGCATCGAGGCAGCGAAGCTGAAAAAAGAAAAGGAGAAAGGGGGTGCGGCAAAATGAGCGCGTGGATTGCTTTCTGGAACATTCTAAAAAAGGACATCCAAAATTACTACCTGAAACCGCCTAACATCAGCTGGGGCATCATTTTCCCACTTTCATGGACATTAATGCAGATGATCCGTTCCTCCGGCAGCATGGATATATCAGACATCAGAGGACTGTTGCCTGGGCTGATGGCGATGAGCGTGCTATTCGGCACAACCTCCATGCTTGCCGTCACCATTACCTTTGAGCGGAAAGGACGTTCCTTTGACCGGCTTTTGCTCGCCCCCATCAGCCTGAGTACGATGGTCTTCGCAAAAATATCCGGCGCAATTTTATTCGGCCTATTTAATGCTTTTGTTCCGGTTATTTTCGCGGCGTTCTTCGTCGATCTTTCAGATATCAACTGGGCAGCGATAGTACTTGCTGTGTTTATGATTGCAGTTACCTCTGCACTTTTGGGACTTGTGATCGCCGTTTCCGCCAAAGAAGTGTTTGAGGCGCAGACTTTTTCAAATTTCTTTCGGTTTCCCATGTTGTTTTTGTGCGGTCTTTTTCTACCCATCCAGAATCTGCCGGTCTTTATCCGCCCGGTGTCCTTCGCCCTGCCTCTGACCTACGGTACTGATATGCTGAGTGGGCTGATCACGGGAAGCCACATCATGTCGCCCGTATTATGTGTTCTTGTGATGCTTGGTTTTGCTATGGCTTTGTTCGCATTCTGTCGCTATAATATAAACAGAAAATGGATTGCGTAACGAATCATAAAGAAATATGTTTTCTGCATAATTAATCTGAGAAAGAGAAGTAAAAGTGAAAGTTGGTATTATCAGGCGCATGCATACAAAGAGGCAGCCCCATCGGCTGCCCATGTCCAACACTAACTTCTTCCCTTGTTTGCTTCCTCGTCCCCCTGCTCCGCCTTTTCCAGTATAGTGGAGATAAGGCGGGCTTTTTTCATATTCGCTTCAAATTGGGGAATACTGTTTTCAAAGGTGCCCAGATTTTTATCATTGTTATTCATACTATTCTCCTTTCTGCTGCTTTTGCTTTGAAATTAGTTTGCCCAATCCCAATGGGATAAATATCGGTTTTAGTTTCAAAAAAAGGTGGAAGGTGACAAAAACC
>DATMXY010000222.1:0-3319 GCA_035561275.1 Anaerovoracaceae bacterium
GAAGCGGGCAGGGGTTACAAGAAAGGAGAAAGGAAATAAGATCATGAGAGAAATATTAATAAAGCCCCAGCTTCACAAATTCGGCAGCTTCAGGGAATTTGCCGGTGAATTCGGCCTGGGAGAAAGAGATCTGGTCATCACCAACGAGTACATCTACGAGCCGTTTATGAAGGAATGCGGCCTGAACTGCAAATTCGTATTCCAGGAAAAATTCGGGGCGGGAGAGCCTTCGGAAGAAATGATCACGGACATTTTCAGCGCCCTTGATCCCGGAGAATATGACAGAGTGGTCGCTGTCGGCGGCGGCGCGGTCATGGATATCGGGAAGCTGCTTTCTCTAAAACGGGTGGGAAGCGTCCACGACCTGTATTTTAAGAAAGTAGACGTGATCCCGGAAAAAGAGCTCATAGCCCTGCCTACCACATGCGGCACGGGATCCGAGGTGACCAATATCTCCGTTGCCATCGTCAGAGACGAAAGCGGAAAGACGACAAAGCTCGGCCTGGTGTCCGACTTGCTGATTCCAGGTACCGTGTGTCTGATCCCCGAATTTTTGAAGACGCTTCCATACACGCCCTTTGCCTCATCAGCCATCGACGCGCTGATCCACGCCGTGGAATCCTATTTATCGCCGTCCAGGGCGACGATGACGTCGGAGCTGTTCGGCGTCAAGGCCATGGAATTGATTCTGGAAGGTTTCCGAAGGATCGGGGAGCAGGGACCGGAAGCGCGGTTCGAATATATGGACGAATTCCTGACTGCCGCCTGTTACGCGGGGATCGCGTTCCTGCAGGCCGGTTGCGCAACGGTGCACGCCATGTCCTTTCCTTTGGGCGGAACCTATCACGTACCCCACGGCGAATCCAATTATGCCCTGTTCGGCAAGGTGCTGGAGAAATATGACACCATCAAGCCCGACGGGAAAATAAAGGAATTCAGGAAGACCATCGCTCGGATCCTGGGCGGCAGCGAGAAGGACGCTATCGCGAACCTTGCGGCGCTGGAAGAAAAAATCCTGCACCTGAAACCGCTGCGGGAGTACGGCTTTAAGGAAAAAGACATCGAAGCCTTTGCGGATTCGGTACTGAAAAATCAGCAGAGACTGGTGGTCAATTCCTATGTACCCCTGACGAAGGACCTGATCGCCGAGATTTACCGTGAGACCCATTAATCACAGCGATCCATGAAATCCGTCATGCATAAGAAAGAAAAAATATTATTCAGAAAAGGAGAGAGAAAAATGAAAAAAGCAAAAGTATTGGTAGTCGGTTACGGAGTGATCGGACAGAGACTGGCGGACGGCGTCAACAGGCAGTGCGATATGGAACTGATCGGCGTTGTGGATGCGGCGCCCACCTTAAGCGTCATGGCGCTGCGGGAAAAGGGAATGCCCTACAAGCTTTATGCCGCGTTCCCGGAAGCAAAAGAAAAGCTGGAGGCCGCCGGGATCCCCGTCTCCGGCCTGCTTGAAGATGCGCTGAAGGAGGCGGATATTGTCCTTGACGCCACCACAGGAGGAGTGGGAGCGAAAAACAAAGCATTGTATGAACAACAGGGGAAAAAGGCAATTTTCCAGGGGGGGGAAAAGAACGAGATTGCCGACGTATTTTTCCACGGCTATGCCAATTATGAAAAAGGCGTCGGAAAGGATTACCTGAAACTCACCTCCTGCAACACCACGGGCCTGATCCGGGCGGTGGATTGCCTGGACAGGATCTACGGCATTGAAAAGGTGGCCATTACCATCGTCAGGAGAGTCGCGGACCCGGGGGATTACCACCGCGGCCTGACCAACGCGCTTCAGGTGGATAAAGCCCCGAGCCATCAGGCTACCGACCTGATGACCATCATGCCCCATATCGACGCTACCGGCATCCTGGTGCATACGCCGATCACTCACGGCCACTTTATCACGGTGGTGGCGACTCCGAAAAAGGCGGTTTCAGTGGAAGAGGCAAAAGAAGCCTTTGCCTCCCACGACAGGATCAGGATGGTACGGCTGGCGGACGGCTTCCTGGGGAACGCGTCCATCTTCAAATACGCGCGGGACCTGGGACGGGAAAGAGGAGACCTGTACGAGATCTGCATCTGGGAGGATACCATCGTAAAGTCCGGCAATGACGTCATGTTCGGGATCCATATCCCGCAGGAATCCGTGACGATTCCTGAAACCATAGACGGAATCAGGGCAGCTTTGAACATGCAGGGGAACGGTGCGGAAGCTGTCGGCCTGACAAATAAATATCTGGGACTGCCGTCATGGAAGTAGAGAGCAGGGTCAGCATCAGGCATATGGACGAATTCGACTGTGGAGGAAAGACCGTTCTGCTCCGCGTCGATATCAATTCGCCCATCGACCGGAAAACGAAGAAGATCGTCAATGAGAACAGGATCAAAAAGAGTATTCCTACCATAAAATCTTTGTTGGATAAAGGGGCGAAGCTGGCTGTCATCGCCCATCAGGGGGATACGCTGGATTATGAAAACCTGATCTCCATGGAGGAGCACGCGGAGAAGCTGAGCATTTATCTCGGCCGGAAAGTCGGGTACGTCGACGATGTCGCCGGCCCGGCGGCCCAGCAGGCCGTAAGGGACCTGCAGCCGGGGGAAGCGGTGCTGCTCGGGAACGTGAGGTATCTGACGGAGGAGGTTTCCACCTTTGAAAACGCCGTCAAACTGAGGCCGGAAGAGATGACGGGAACCTATATCGTCCGGAACCTGGCTCCGCTGATGGATTACTATATCAATGACGCTTTCGCGGCGGCCCACCGCAACTCCCCCTCCATGGTGGCGTTCCAGCAGGTCCTGCCCTATGCGGGAGGGCTGCTGTTGATGGAAGAGGTGGGGTCTCTGGCAAAGGTGCTGAAAAACCCGGCCAAACCGTGCGTATTTGTGCTGGGCGGCGCAAAGATCTCCGACGCCTTCGGCATGATGGAGCAGGTCCTGGCATCGGGAACGGCGGATAAGATACTGACCTGCGGGATCACCGGTGAGATCATGCTGCTGGCCCAGGGCATTTCCCTCGGAAAGAAAAAGGAGGACTTCATCCGGGAAAGAGGTCTGGATATATTTATCAAGGACGCGCAGAAGTACCTGGCCGAATACGGCGGCAGGCTCTGCTGGCCGAAGGACCTGGCTTATGAAGAGGGCGGCGTGCGGAAGGAGATCCCCGTTGCCGCCCTTCCCGCTGAGGAGATGTTTATGGACGTCGGGGAAGAAACCATTGCGGAGTATGAAGGCATCCTGGCCTCCGCCGAAACAATTTTTGTTAACGGTCCGGCGGGAGCATACGAAAATCCTTTGTTTGAGAAAGCGACCA
>DATMXY010000223.1:0-5373 GCA_035561275.1 Anaerovoracaceae bacterium
ATTATTTTGTGATAAACTTTTTTTGTACGACGGCGGCCATAACAAGATAAGGGAGCCGATCTGACCAAACGCGGGGGGAATTTAATTCTTGAGAATATACGTGATCAGCGACACTCACGCCAAGACCGACAAGGCGATCGAGATATACAAAACCCTTAAGGACATCGATCTGATCGTCCATCTTGGAGACCACTGGAACGACGCTAAAAAAATAAAGGACCAGCTCAATGTACCCCTGCTCGGCGTCAAGGGAAACATGGACGGTTCCTTTGCAAGAGACGGATACCATATCCTCGAAACGGACTTCGGCAAGATATTTCTTGCCCACGGCCATATGGAGAACGTTAAGAATGGCCTTGAAAACATCATTTACAAAGCGGAGTCCCTGCAATGCAGAGCCGCATTTTTTGGACATACCCACATCCCTCTGTTTTTGGAAGCAGAAGGCATTTATCTGTTGAATCCAGGCAGCCTCTCCCTGCCTGCAGGCGGAAGGAAGGGCTCTTATGCCGTAGCTACGGTCACTGCAACCTCTCTGGGCGCTGCTATTCTGTACCTCCCCTGAGGGGATTCTTCTTTCCGACAAATAATTGCATAAGCGTGTTAAATAATGGATAAATAATTGAAATTTTCCGGTAATCATATTGAAACTTGTTGAAAATCGTCAGCGGGATGGATATAATGAATTGTCTGAACTTTTTGTTTTTTCCCTGGTCAGACTGCTGATTGTATTTTGGAAAGTGTGAGTTATGTATTTAGGAAGTGTGCGATTTTTCAAGCATTTGATAATTGCCGTTATTTTGGTGCTTATTTTTGGTCTGACGATTTCTACCATATGCCTGGTTGTCTTCAATCGGAATTATGAAGAGCAGATTTCGGATCTTCAGTCGGAGCTGCAGGCGGAAACCGTACTCGCCCAGTCCAATGACGCGGATGAGGAGGGCAGCCATGAAATCGGCCTTACCATCGAATATCAGGAGCTGTATCCCGATATGTACGTAAGTCCGGCTGAAGCGACAAAATCGGAGCCCAAAACGGTCTATCTCAGTTTTGACGACGGCCCGTCGGACCGCACGGCCGAGATACTGGACATCCTGAAAGAGGAGGATGTGAAAGCCACTTTCTTCGTCATCGGAAAAGAAGGAAACAAGCATAAGGATCTGCTGAAAAGAATCACGGAGGAAGGCCATACCCTCGGGATACACACCTATTCCCATGTATACGAAAGTATATATTCATCCGTGGAAAGTTATCTTGAAGATTTCTCCGAGACCTACCATCTGATTTATGAAACCACCGGCGTCAGGCCTGAGGTTTTCCGGTTCCCGGGAGGGAGCATCAATACATACAACGCGCGGTTTTACGAAGAGATCATCGCGGAAATGACGAGGCGCGGCTTTACCTATTATGACTGGAACGCTTCCAGCGGGGACGCAGCGGCCGGGGCCGCCACAAATACGGTCCTCAGCAATACCGTTCAGTCTTCAGAGGGCAAGGATCGCATCATCCTGCTCATGCATGACAGCATCGGCAAGTCGTATACCGTTTCGGCTCTTCCGGAAATCATCGAGTACTACAGAGCGCAGGGGTTCAAATTTGAGCGCATTACGAACGACGTGACCCCGATTGCTTTTAATTATATAAATTACTGATTATTGAGATTATGGAGGTTATTTAAATGGGAGTCAAGAACAATTTTTCCCAGGCAGTGTCGGAACTGATCGGGATTTCAAAAAACGTTGAACCGGAGCCCCAAAAGGACGAAGTACATAATGAAGAAGTCCTGGAAGCAGAAGCTGCTACAGAAGGAGCGGAAGAAGAGGCTGCTTTACAGGATGGGACAGACGAATGGCTGGACAGCGAGCTTGCGGCAGAACAGAAAGAAGAGCAACCTGTGCCCCAGAACCCAAAAGAAAGAATCATGGCGATGCTGGCCTCACAGCAGGCACATCAGCAGACCGCCCAGTCCCAGGAATCGGATCCACAGCCGCAGCCGCAGCAGTTTCAGGAGCCGCAGCCCGAAGTCGGCCTGACCACCATTGCCAAAGGCACCGTTATCATCGGTGAGATCAACGCGGACGGAGATGTTGAGCTTTTAGGCAGCGTCAAGGGTAAAGTCGCCTCCCGGGGGGATATCAAGGCAAACGGAAAGGTCATCGGAGACCTCATCGGCAGAGATATCGAGCTGATTTCCTGCGCGGTTCAGGGAAACATCATCGCCAGCGGACTGGTTACCGTAGACGGGGAATCCGTGGTCATCGGCGACGTAAAAGGGGAGAATTTCTGCCTGGACGGCAAAATCAAGGGTAATGTGACCATCGAAAAAGAAGCGAAGTTCCAACCCAAAGCGATTCTGGCCGGGAATGTGACCACCGCCTCCATCGCGATGAGCCAGGGCGCCAAAATCCAGGGCGAAGTCAATATCCCGCTGGGCGATAAAGAGACAGATATGCCCTTTGAAATCGACATGGGAATATAAATGTAATTGGAATTGATTATTGGAGGAATCAAGAATGGCGAATAAGAATAATTTCTCTAAGGCAGTATTGGACCTGATGGGCCTGCCCGGAAACGACAACGGCAACGGGGCAAGGTCCCAGGACGCTGAGACGGAAACAGCATTTGACCAGATCAGAAAATCCGAAGCTGCGGCATCATGGGAGGCTGAGGCGGAACGGGAATCGGAAGCGGAAGCCGAAAGGCGAAAATTCCTTTATAACACAAAAACAATGGCTGCCGCCAATATCGCCCCCATCCAGGAAGACACTCCGACGACGGTCATATCAAGAACCATGGTGATCGTCGGAGAAATCAATTCCACCGGAGACATCGACATTTACGGAGACGTAAAGGGAACCGTCAAAACGGATGGAGATGTCAAGGCGACGGGAAAGGTCGTCGGGGACCTGGCAGGAAACAGTTTCACACTGAACGGATGCACCGTCCAGGGAAATATAACGGCACAGGGCAGCGTGACCATCGGATTGAATACGGTGGTCGTCGGCGATATCATAGCGGACAGCATCAAGCTTAACGGAAAAGTAAAGGGCAACCTCGCTATTGCCAAAATGTCCGAATTCCTGGAAAACGCACTGCTTGTCGGTGACGTGCATTCCCAGACCATCTCCATGAACCAGGGCGCAAAACTTCACGGCAACGTCAGCGTCGCCCTTGACAGCGTGCAGAGCGAACGAGAATTCGATTCCATCTTCGGAGTGTAAAGAGAGGTAGTTACGATGAGCGATACAGATAACAAGGTAATGAAGGGCAGCGAGTTTGGCGAAAGCTTTTCCGATCTGATGAAAAAGGTTGTGGAGAAGCAGTTGGAAGAGGGAAATGCCGGTCCGGAAGACGCAGTCAGCACGGCTGCGGAACTATCTGAAACGGAAAGGCCGGCAGAGGCCGCAGCCGTTACAGCGCCGGCGGAAACCGTCACCGTCAGACCGGCGGAGATCCCTGTCTTTGATTGGAAGGAAGAAGATAAACCCGTCGTTGAAAACTACCAGCCCGTTTCCGAGGTCGGAGTGATCTCGGCGACCACGACGATCAACGGCACCGTGAGCAGTAAAGGCCATATCCGTATCGAAGGCGGCGTGATCGGAGATATTTTCGCCTACGGGGATATCAAGGTGACGGGCAAGGTCGCCGGGGACATCGAGGGCGGAAACATCGAGCTGGGAGGCTGCATCGTGGATGGAGACGTCAAGGCAAGAGGCGACGTCACCGTAGGAAAGGACAGCACTTTATCCGGTAACATGCACGGCCAGCTGATTACCATCGACGGAAAGATCAAAGGCAATATCGACGCGGTGAAGGGCGCCCACATGTCGGGCACATCCGTCGTAAAGGGATCCATCACGGCGCCGACCCTGTCCATGAGCGCGGGCGCCGAGCTGAAGGGCAAGGTGGACGTATCCAAGGACGACCTCGAATAAAATTCTGCATACATATTTGACTATGAAACGTATAGACGCCGCAGGAATTCTCCAGCGGCGTTTTTTCTGTTTTAATTTTTAATATAATATGGTAAACTTTTGATAGAAACGAACAACAGAAGGAGCGGTTATGGACAACCAGCGCGTCGCATATATGAATACTACGGTACTGGCCTTTCTGGGTGATGCCGTCTATGAAGTCTGTATCAGGAAGCATGTCATCGAAAAAGGGCAGGTCGGCGCGGACCTTCTCCACAGGGCCGCGGTTCGCTTCGTCAGGGCCGACGCTCAGGCCCGGGCGCTTAAGGCGATGATGGACGAGCTTACGGAAGAGGAACAGGGCCTCGTGAAGCGTGCCCGGAACAAAAAGATCTCAACGAAACCGAAAAATGCAGATCCGGTGGAATATAAATGGGCCACCGCCTTTGAAGCTTTGATCGGTTTTTTGTATTTGTCGCAGCGGCATGACAGGATGGAAGAGGTGGTCAGCCGGTCGATCGCATTCATTGAGAGCCGGAAGGAACCGAAAGGAAAAATCATAATAACAAAAGAGGAGACGGAAGCGGATGAGTAAAGCGGATGAAATATTTGTACAGAACTGTAAGGATATCATCGAAAACGGAATTTGGGATACCGATCAGGAAGTCAGGCCGCGCTGGGAAGACGGAACGCCTGCCCATACCGTAAAAAAGTTTGGGATCATTAACAGGTATGACCTGAGAGAAGAGTTCCCAATCCTTACGATAAGACGCACCTATTGGAAAAGCGCGCTGGATGAGCTGCTATGGATATGGCAGAAGAAGTCCAGCAATATTCATGATTTATCCAGCCATGTATGGGACAGTTGGGCGGATGAAAACGGCTCAATAGGCAAAGCATACGGCTACCAGCTGGCTAAAAAAAGCAAATATCCGGAAGGTGAATTCGATCAGGTGGACCGGGTAATCCACGATCTGAAAAACAATCCCGCAAGCAGGCGTATCATGACGAATCTGTACAACTTTGAAGATCTTCATGAAATGGCGCTTTATCCGTGCGCTTATTCGATGACATTCAATGTTTCGGGTAATACCTTGAATACAATACTGAATCAGCGGTCACAGGATATGCTTGCGGCAAATAATTGGAATGTGGTTCAATACGCATTGCTGACGCACATGATGGCCAGGGCGGCCGGACTTGAAGCGGGAGAACTGGTACACGTAATAGCCGACGCGCATCTTTATGACAGGCATGTACCAATCGTAAAAGAGTTAATTGCAAAGGAACCGAAACCTGCCCCCAAATTAATTGTAGACCAGTCCATCACAGATTTCTATGCTTTTAAAAAAGAACATTTCAAACTTGATGGGTATGAATTTCACGAGTTTGGTTATCAAATACCCATCGCAATTTAATGTTACAGTTTTTCCCGGGGACAGCATACATTCCATTAATA
>DATMXY010000224.1:0-3208 GCA_035561275.1 Anaerovoracaceae bacterium
CCACTTTGTAGTGGTATGATTTATATGAAAGAGTATTTAAGTCACTTCTCCGCTGCCCAAGAGTGGAAAATCCCGAATATTGAAGCCGTTCTTGGTTTTGAAATTGAAGAAACCGACCCGGCCCATACCACAGTTTCCTTGCCTGATGCGAGGCTTCGCGCTAATGGTAAAAGGGTACATTCCTGTGAACTTGATCTTCCTGCCGGCGCGGTGACAACACGAAATGACAAAGCGGTTGCCTCGCCGGAATTGCTGTTTCTTGAACTTGCATGTACATTGAGCATTCACCGGCTCATCCTTTTGGGCCTGCAGTTATGTTCGCATCCGGTCGGCTCCCATTCCGAGGCAGCCACGACAAAGAAAAAGCTTATTAAGTTTCTTGAAAAAGCCCGGGGCCACCGGGGCCATCGCAAAGCCCTTCGGGCCGCGAAGTATCTGGAAAACGGTTCTGCTTCGATTATGGAATCGCTTGCCTATATGATTCTGACGCTGCCGCATGCACTGGGAGGCTACGGGCTTAACGGCGCTGTTTTCAATCAAGAGATAATGCTGAAAAACGAGGCGCGGACACTCCTCGGGCAAGGCCGCTGCTTTGTGGATCTATATTACAGGCGAGCAAAACTGGCTGTTGAATATGACAGCTTTGCTTATCACAGCAGTCCGTCTGAGCAGGGCAAGGATGGGGTGCGATCAGCCATTCTTAAAAGGCAGGGTATCGATGTGATGCATATGAGCACCATCCAATTATACAACAGGGATGCATGCAGGGATTTTGCTTATAATCTTGCGGCTCGGCTCGGGAAACGTATGTATATTCGTGCAAAGAGGTTCGATGAGACGCATGTTCTCATGAGAGAATTGCTGCCGAAGGAATAACCGGTTAAACTGAAACCATTGATCCTGCTGCACAAAATTTCAACTTTTGGATGGAATAAGGTGGCAAAACCCCAGGTTTTGCTTCATTTTCCCAATAAAATCCCCAATTTTTGATAAATTTTCATCCATTACTTGAAAAAAATGTGCATTTTCTAAGAGTATTATTTATACGAAACTGAAAAGGCGGAGCAATATGAAACGCGTATTAGATCCGGAATATCCGTTTAAATACTTTGAAGAGATCAGCCGCATCCCCAGAAAATCGTTCCATGAGCTGGAAATCGCCGATTATCTGGTCTGCTTTGCGGAGGAAAAAGGCCTTTGGTACAGCCGGGACGCCATTGGCAACGTGATCATAAAGAAACCCGGCAGCCCAGGCAAAGAAAATGAACCGGCCGTCATCCTGCAGGCCCATATGGATATGGTCTGCGTCCGGGAAGAGGGCAGCAGCCATGATTTCCTGCAGGACCCTGTCGACTGGTATCTGGAAGACGGCTGGCTGAAGGCCAGGGGAACGACCCTGGGCGCCGATGACGGCGCCGGAGTCGCGAATATCCTGGGGATCCTGAGCGAGCCGGACCTGGTCCATCCCCCCCTCGAATGCGTATTTACCGTGCAGGAAGAAGACGGAATGGGAGGCGCGAACAACCTTGACTACTCCCTGCTCAGCGCTAAAAGGATGATCGGGCTTGACGGGATAAAGGAAGGCACGACGGTCGTTTCTGCTTCCGGGGTCATCGGCGGGCAGATCGTAAAGAAGCTGGAAACAGCAGCCGGGGAAGCAACAGAAACAGCTGAAACTGCGGAATATGAAATTGCCGTTTTCGGACTGGTTTCCGGCCACGGGGCTCTGGGTATCGGTCTGGGTCTTGCAAATGCGATCCAGGTCGCCGGACGGCTACTTTACCGCTTAAATCAAAAATTCGGAATCCGCCTGTCATTCATCAGCGGCGGAACGGTTGCCCACGTGATCCCAAAGGAATGCCGGGCGGCCTTTTCAGTCGGGCAGTCAATCAAGGAAGAAGAGATAATTCGTTTCGTCCGGGAATGCGCGGATGAGGTCAGGCAGGAATATCAGGAAACCGAGCCGGATATCCGGATCAGCTGCAGGAAGGCCCGGGGTTCCGGCAGCGAAGCCTACGCTGCAGGGACCGGCTGTGAGATCTATAACGCGGGTACCGGCCGTGAGGCTCACAACACAGGCAGCGGCGGGGTATTCCTCACACAAAAATGCTCGGATGAGATCCTTGCCATGCTCTACCTGATCCCGGTGGGACCATACAGCAGAAAACAGTCCGACCTGACAAAGGTGGAAGCCTCCTGGAATTTATCCATGGCCGGACTGTCTGATGGCGAGCTGCGCCTCTGGTACATCTGCCGGGCCAACTATCCCGGCAATGTGAATGAACTGGCGAATAAGGCCGCCGCTTTTGCGAAAATTTTTGGCGCGGAATATCAGGAACGGTTCCATTACAGCGGTTTCCATGTTTCAGAAGACTCTCCCCTGATCAGGGTCTGGGAGGAAGTATACCGGGAAAAAACCGGAAAACAGCTTGAGAAACTCTACCTTCACGCGGGACTGGACGCGGGCCCGATCTTTGAAGGACTGAACATAACCGATCTGATCGTGGTGATGCCTACGGTACTGGATGTGCACACGACAAAGGAAAGAATGGACGTGGAATCCTTCTCCCGGACATATCAGTACCTGAAGGATATCCTCGCCGGAATATAACGAGGCGAAAAATGCCTCCCGCCTGCTATTTTTGTTCTTCATTAAAGGAAAACAGATCTTCCACAGTACAGGAAAAAACCTTGGAGATATCCATAGCAAGTTTCAGGGACGGATTATAACGTCCGTTTTCCAGATTGACGATGGTCTCCCGCCGCACTCCGACGAGCGTGGCAAGCTCCTCCTGCCTCATACTATATTTTGCCCGATATTCGCGTATTTTCGTTGTCAGAGCCATCCTCATCCCACCCTTTGTTCCCTGTATTCAAGCACCACCAACGCAATAGAAAAAAATATGACGGAAATGACAAAGCAGGCTGCCAGAACCAGAATTCCAAGGAATACAGAGGGAAACAGCGTAAATAATACGGTCGCAATACCGGTAGCGGCGACGCCTGAAAAAAATCCAAGGCTCGCAGCTTTCCGGACATTTTGCAGAAACATTTCATCCGGTGTCACAAAGAAATAGCGGAAATAGCAGGCAAAGCCAAAGAAGCCAAGCAATGCCTTGTTTTCAGAAGTCAGCCCTAAAATTCCAATCAGGGCAAGGAGTGAAAGCAGACCTAATTTATTCAGTTTCATAGACGCCCTCCAATGTGA
>DATMXY010000225.1:0-2280 GCA_035561275.1 Anaerovoracaceae bacterium
TGGTCGCTTTCTCAAACAAAGGATTTTCGTATGCTCCCGCCGGACCGTTAACAAAAATTGTTTCGGCGGAGGCCAGGATGCCTTCATACTCCGCAATGGTTTCTTCCCCGACGTCCATAAACATCTCCTCAGCGGGAAGGGAAGCGACGGGGATCTCCTTCCGCACGCCATTCTCTTCATAGGCCAGGTCCTTCGGCCAGCAAAGCCTGCCGCCGTATTCGGCCAGGTACTTCTGCGCGTCCTTGATAAATATATCCAGACCTCTTTCCCGGATGAAGTCCTCCTTTTTCTTTCCGAGGGAAATGCCCTGGGCCAGCAGCATGATCTCGCCCGTGATCCCGCAGGTCAGGATCTTATCCGCCGTTCCCAACGCCAGGACCTGCTCCATCATGCCGAAAGCGTCGGAGATCTTTGCGCCGCCCAGCACAAACACACACGGTTTGGCCGGACTTTTCAGCACCTTCGCCAGGGAACCCACCTCTTCCATCAGTAGCAGGCCGCCCGCGTAGGGCAGGACCTGCTGGAACGCCACCATGGAGGGGGAGTTGCGGTGCGCCGCCGCGAAGGCGTCGTTGATATAGTAATCCATCAGCGGGGCCAGGTTCCGGACGATATAAGTCTGGGTCATTTCTTCCGGCTTCAGCTTGACGGCGTTTTCAAAGGTGGAAACCTCCTCCGTCAGATATCTTACGTTTCCAAGCAGGACCGCTTCGCCCGGCTGCAGGTCTTTTACGGCCTGCTGCGCCGCCGGGCCGGCAACGTCATCCACATACCTCACTTTTCTGCCCAGATAGAAGCTCAGCTTCTCGGTATGCTCTTCCATGGAGATCAGGTTTTCATAATCAAGCGTATCCCCCTGGTGAGCGATGATCGCCAGCTTCGCGCCTTTTTCCAGCAGGGACTCTATGGTGGGGATGCTCTTTTTGATCCTGTTTTCATTGACGATCTTTTTCGTCTTCCGGTCGATGGGCGAATTGATATCGACACGAAGCAGAACGGTCTTGCCTTCGTAATCGAATTCGTCCATATGCCTGATATTGACCCTGCTCCCTACTTCCATGACGGCAGCCCCAGATATTTATTTGTCAAACCGACAGCTTCCGCACCGATCTCCTGCATGTTCAAAGCTGCCCTGATTCCGTCTATGGTTTCAGGAATCGTTACGGATTCCTGCGGGATGTGGATCCCGAACATGACGTCGCCGCCTGATTTTACGATGGTATCCTCCCAGATGCAGATTTCATACAGGTCTCCTCGTTCCCGTCCCAGGTCCCTCGCGTATTTGAAGATGGACGCGTTCCCCAGGAATCCGTCCGCCAGCCTTACCATCCTGATCCTGTCGTGAGCGGCAAAGGCCTCTTTTACCGCTTCCACCGTCGCAGCTTTTTTCGGCGTAGCCACCACCGTGATAAAATGGCCGTGGGTGACGGGCGTATGTACCAAAATGCCGGTAGCGTCGATGTGAGGCATGATGGTCATAAGGTCGGAAGCCTGATGGCTTGGGGCCTTATCCACCTGAAGCGCGTTGGTAAGGCCGCGGTGGTATTCGCCCGGGTCCGCGACCCTTCTGACGATGGTAATGGCCACCTTTTCAATGCCGTAAATCCTGTCCAGGCAGTCCACCGCCCGGATCAGGCCCGTGGTATTGCAGGAGGTGAGCTTTAAGTAATCCTTTCCGACGCCCTTTTCATAATTGGCATAGCCGTGGAAAAATACGTCGGCGATCTCGTTCTTTTCTCCTCCCTGGAAGATTGCTTTCTTCCCGTATTGTTCATATAACGCTTTGTTTTTCGCTCCGACTCCGCCTGTAGTGGCGTCGAGGACAATATCCGCCTCCTTCAGCACATCTTCCAGCAAGCCGGAGACAGGGATCCCGGCGGCCTCCAGCTTTTCTTTTGCTTCGGGGAACGCAGCGTACAGCTTGTAGGGCATTCCCTTTTCCCTCAGCGCCATGACGCTCAGCGTAGGGGCCGCGTCCACAACGCCAATCAGTTCCATATCGTCCTGTCTGTTGACGCCGTCCGCCAACCTCTGTCCTATGACTCCGTAACCGACTACCAGTACTTTTGCTTCTTTCATTTTTCTTTCTCCTTTTTAACATTCTGTCCGATTTTCGCAGAAAATCGCCCGACAGATACTAGCTCGCCCAATTTGCAAAGCAAATTGCTGGCGAACTTATGCAAAGAAATCACAAATCTCCGATTTGTAGATTTCCCCTGCATTTTCTTCGTCCTTCATTAACTTACATTGTTTGTTATATAACAAACTATTCCCATACAC
>DATMXY010000226.1:0-5744 GCA_035561275.1 Anaerovoracaceae bacterium
AAACCTTTCTTCTTTAAATAAATGTACAAAATTTCAAGTAGGGGACGGATATTGGGCGATTTTTGCACTAAAACCGAGTTTTTCAGGCGATAAAGGCATAAAATTCCGGATTATTTCACATTTTTCCGTCCAAAACTTGCAAAATTGTACAGTGTGCCAGATTATTTTCTGAGAACTTCAATAGACGCCGACGGGCCGAAGTAAAAGCTCCTTTAAACGCCATAGGGAACGTAATCAAATCCTGTAAGTCTTGTAACGTTCCCTGACGTCAGGCGGACAGTATAAAACAAGGAACCTGGAGTCGGCGACAGAAAAGGAAGCAGACATGGATCGAACGAAACCGCAGTCAGAACAGATAAATATCCATATACCGGGACAGAATCATCTCCCGCCCCTGGTGAGGGACGCCGTCTCTTTAATGGAGGCGGAATTTGCCTACCTGTACGGGATCGATGAGCTGGCCGACCGCCTGGAGATCACGAAGCACCACCTGATCCGCGTGTTTTCCGCCAGTACGGGAATCTCTCCCGGCAATTACCTCACCGGCGTACGCATGTCCCACGCGAAGCGGCTGCTGCAGTCCTGCGACGGCACTCCCATGGAGATCATAGCCGGGGCCTGCGGTTATTCCTGCGGGAATTATTTTTCCAAGGTATTTAAAAAGCACACGGGGCTCACTCCGACGGAATATATGAAATCGGCCGGGGGAGGCGGCCTCGCCCCCGATGGATCCATCGAAAAATTCTATCTCTAGCAGCGGCGGCGCTCCTGCAAGGAAGCCGCGCGTTTTCCGAATATCCGGCGCATCTCATATCCCGCTCAGGCAAAACCGCGGACGCCATACGTCAGCAGACAGCCGTCGATGATCAGCTTCACTTCCCGAAGGATGTCCTGAAACCGTGCCTGCAACGGGGGAGACAGTTCCAGAGAAAAATCGGCGCGATCGATCTCAACTGCAATCAGGATTCCTTCCTTCAACAGGCCCTCCCTCTTCATCGCCCGGAGCAGATTAAAATCATGAATTCCCGGCGCGGCGGTTATTTGAGCCAAAGCTGTTCCAAGGTCGATCACATCCACATAGCCGGGTTCTTTTCCGGAGCAGGCCGCGTCGATAATGATACAGGCGTCGCTGTCGGCCAGTTCCCTCAGGCAGTAGTCGACATCCGTCTCTCCCGCTAAAACCCGAACATTTCCTGAGAAAAATCCGTACGCCGGAGGCTCCGGCCGGTAAGACCTGCCAATGGCCTCGGCCACATGGACGCCAACGCCGTCGTCCCCCATAAGCCGGTTTCCGATACCCAGCACAAGCACCCGTTCCACATCCTGTTCTTGATGAAACCCCAAAAATATTTTTTTCATGGTTCTCAAAGACTCCTTTTAAACGGTACTCCAGGGACTCCCTTTTTACGGCACTATGACAAAGAACTTCGGTGCTTTATCCGGGTAATATACGTGGGTGCCGCAGGAAACGCAAGGGTCGAAGGAGCGGATGATCCTCATCAGCTCCACCGGATTCTCCTCGTTTTCGATCTCCGTTCCGATGAGGGCCTGCTCCGCGGTCCCGGGCGCTCCGTCATTGGAGCGGGAAGAAAGGTTCCAGACGGACGGCGTGATCACCTGATAAAAGTCTATCAGCTGGTTTTCGATCTTGATCCAATGCCCCAGGGCGCCTCTCGTGGTGTCCACCATTCCGGCGCCCGCGGAAGAAGCGGGTATTTCAAATTCTCTCTGGGTGGCGGCGTAGAGATCCATATTGTCGAGGAGCGTTTTCAGAATTTCTGCTATCTTTTTCGCCTCATAGATCCTCGCAACGACCCGGTCCATGGATGAGATCCCGTGTCTGTAGCCGTCGCTCAGCCACTGCCTGGCCAAAGGCCCCACCTCAAAGTGCATGTTATCCGCCTTCGATGATTTTATAAACGAATAGGCCTCCGGTTTCTCCATATCGTCCACGGGGATTGTCTGCATAGGCGAATACTGGTTCAACTCCCCGGTATACCATGAAAAATCGATATCCTCCGTAATCCTGGACGGATCCAGGGCCCTGATCTCATCGCCGACCTTGATTGCAGGATCCAGGTACAGGGTGCCCAGAGACGGATAGTTGTCGAAACAGCCGTAGCTTAAAAAATTGCCGCGCCCCCCGCCCATCTGATAATATTCCGGATAATACTGTGCGATGACGCCCGCGTCGGGAAGGGTCACTTCCTCTATAAAATGGGTGGTATCATTGAGAATGGTTTTCAGCTGGACGATTTTGTCCGCAGTCGCCTGGGTCGTTGCCCCTCCCACAAACACTCCGTGGTTATGCGGCGCTTTGCCCCCAAATACGGCTATCATCTCATGGGCTTCCCGGCTGACGTTCAGGGAATCGAAGTAATGCTGCACGAGCATGGCGTTTTTTTCCTCCGGCAGCCTGAAATCTTCGCAACATGTGTCGAAAAGCGCGCATTGCTGCTCCGGCAGCCTGACATAGTCCGGTACGACAAACTGGTAAAAATGCCTCAGATGATTCTGCAGAAATTCGCTGCCATGCATGAAATCCCGCAGAAACCTCCCCTGCTCCGTAGGGGTAACGCTCAGGGCCTGTTCCAGCGCGAGGGTGGCGGCGAGGCTGTGGGCTGTGGAACAGATCCCGCAGATCCTTTCCGTGTAATAAGCCGCGTCAAAAGGGTTTCTCCCTTTCAGCATCTGTTCAAAACCCCGGAACATAAGGCCTTTGACCCTTGCGTCCGTAACCCTGTGATTCTCCACCGCCGCTTCGATTTCCATAAAACCGCTGATCCTTGTGACGGGGTTGATCGTGATCCGCTCACTCATTTTCCTGTCCTCCCTCCCCGGTTTACTGGCTGCCAAAGGTTATAAAAGGTTCCATCCTGTCGGGAAATCCGAATTGCGCACAACCGATGCAGGGTGAATTTGCCTGAACCGGCCAGCTGACTCTGTCGTTCCATTTTCTGATGGGGCAATCGATTGGCGTGACGGGTCCTTTGCACCCGACCATAAACATACAGGTCGGCTCTCCCAGATGAGAAGCATAAATACCCTGATCGAAATAAGACCTCCTTTCACAGCAGTCATGGATCGTGGTCCCGTATAAAAAGACCGGTCTGCCCATCTGGTCAAGTTCAGGTTCTCCGTAGTCAATGAGGTATTCCAGCGTACTGATAAACCATTCCGGATGACAGGGACAGCCCGGCAGGCTGATTACATTCCTGTTCAATGCGGCCTGCACGGAAATATTTTGGGAAGGGTTCGGCCTTCCGGCCGATACTCCGCCATGAGACGCGCAGGCGCCCACCGCAATCACGTGGGACGCTTTTTCCCCAAGCATCCGGACGATGTCCTGCCCGGTGATTTCATTTCCCTGCCATCTCCCGACGATCTGATATCGCCCGTTATTCTTTGTGGCTACCGCGCCTTCCACCGCCAGGATGAATTCCTGATCCTGCAGGCTGAACAGGACGTTCATGGCCTGCTCTCCCTCGTATACACTGAGGGCTTGATCAAAAACCAGATCGACCATTTCCGTAATCAAATATGCAAAGCTCGGTTCCGAGCCGTTCAGAAGCGAAATAATGTTGCCGGAGCATCCGTTCAATTCGAGCCAGACCAGTTTGGGCCTGTTGAGATCGGCCATGTCAATCCACCAACCTTCCTATGATTCTCATTTTTCCCAATTGCTCGGGTTTATGGCAGATATTGAAATACATCGTCTGATCGGCGCCTGCCAGGATCCCGTTATGTATCCCCCCCGACCAGGGCGGAAAATCCGTCACATCGTAAACCATGCCGTTGACTGCCACATAAGCCGGGCGTCCTTCCTGCCCGTCAAATTGCGACAGCATCGCCCGGGTAAATTCCAGAAGTTCCTGTTGTCCGGTCAGCCCCGCTGTTTTTCGTCTCCAGGAATCATCCATATTGAAAAGCCTCCTCTGCGTTACCACAATCTTATTATCCGGAAAGGAAGATTATTCCGGGTCTTTGATTGCATTGCGAACAAAAAGAAAAAGACGGTGAGCGTCCCACCGCCTTTGTTTATCCCGTTATCTGGCATAGAGCATGCTATTCAGTAATTCTTCCCCTTTCAGCTGGCACTTGCACATTTTGATGGTTTCACCGGCGTTCATGTCAACAGCGCAGGATCCGCACAGCCCCTCGCCGCAGCAGAGGCGGAAATTATTGCTGACCGCGAGATCCGCCGCCGGAAGCGCCCTTCTGATGATCCTTCCCAGAGTATCGATATAGTAATCGGAAACAAGGAGGATCACATTGTCGTACTGTTCTTGTTTCATCAGGCTTTCCAGCCGGTTTCCCGCGTCCTTTTCCGTCAGGGAAAGATATTGTATCGCTTCGTTCCTTTTTTTCGATTCTCTGTTACTCGGTTCTCTGATACTCTGTGCGCTTATCCTGGGCGTAGGCTTTAAGCGCTCCGCGACGAGGTAGTCTTCAATCAGGGCCGTGTTGATTTTTTCCGTATCGACGACCATATCGACGCTGCCTTTGAGGCGGAGCGCCTGGGAAGCCAGAATGCCCGGCGCGATCCCGATACCCTTTGCGATAATCAGCGTTTTCTGATTTTTCCCCCTCTTGTTTATGATGGATGTAATTCCATGTACACCGTTCCGGTAAAGCCCCCTGACGGCCAGTTTCTCTGGTTCCGCAAGCAATGCTTTTGTCTTCGTCGAGATGATTTTGACGGCAATATGGATCTGGCCTTTTTCGGGATCGGCTTTCATCACCGATATGGGAATATCATAGAAGCTGCCCGCGCCGCTCCCCTTTACAAACAGATAGGAGCCCGGACGTTCGGCCTTCAATGCAAACCCTTTACCCACATCAAGCACGTAAACGACCAGGTCGTCCTTATAAAATTTTCTTTCAACGATCTGTGCTTCAAAATCCTTTCTGGGATTGTTGACTTTCTTGTTTCCCTGAACAAACTCATTATATATGCACACGCCCGACCACTGGCAGCTGCAGAAGTTCTTTCCCTGCAGGCGGCTGCAGACCAGACAGTCGCCTGTCACAGCCAGGAAGCACGGGCAGTTTTCCGATCCGGCGTCAATACAATAGCTCATTTCACATCCCCCTCTATTTCAAATCGAACTTGCGCGCTTCGCCTTTCAGGCGAATGTCCGCACAACGCTCGAATCGTAAGACAATAATTTCAGGGCTGGCTGAACATTCCGGCATTGTAATTTTCAGCAGCCCTTACATCAGAATATTGCCCTGTATGGAAATTTGCTACATGGCGTCCTGTTGTCCCTCCCGGAAATTTGTTGACGGATTACTCTACATCCTCAAAATAATACAAGGGTTTGGAAAAGAGATAGTTTCCGTCGACATATATTTTCAGCTGTCCGGCCTCCTGCCACCTGTTTATCGGAGCCGTCCGGCTTCCGGTCAGGTCGTATTCCAAAGAAATTGTACTGTCTCCTCCTTTTCGCACCGGACAGAGAATGTCTCCTTTCAGACCGATCCGCACAAAGTCTCTGCCGCCGCCTTCTATTTTAACCACTTTCAGCGGCTGCTGCCCCGGCGCGACCTTTACGGTCTCATACTGGCCGTAGGCGTAATCCATGAGCTTATAGGTGTCCTGGAACCAGTCGGGCGCATTCATCACGACACAGATCAACGCCATGCCGTTTCTTTCCGAAGACGCCACCAGAGTCCTGCCCGCCGCTTTCGTAAAGCCGATCTTGATTCCTGTCCCGCCTTCATATTGGTAGATCACCTTGTTC
>DATMXY010000227.1:0-10081 GCA_035561275.1 Anaerovoracaceae bacterium
CAGGATAAATACAGGTTTTCTTGTTTTTGTCCGGTTATTCACAAATGAATATTTATTCGTTTGTGAATTCACATCTTCTTCTTTGTGTTCACCAGATATTTTTGAATTTTTCTGACCGCCGTGGGCTGACTGATTCCCAGAGCCTCCGCCACGCCTACCGTTGTGCCGCATTTTTCGTATGCGTTGCAGACCAGATGTTTTTCCAGGGCTTCCAAAGCCTCTGCCAGATTCTGGTTATCAAATTCCGCCATTGGCTCCGCCTTCTTCATATGGACCGGGAGATCCTTTTCTTCTACCATTCGCTCTTCCGTCGTTAAAAGCAGCCTCTCGACTATATTTTCCAGTTCCCGGATATTTCCCGGCCAGTCATGCGTCAGCATTCTGTCAAAGACCTTCTTGGAAAAGGATTTGTCCAAACCATGGTACTTATTGAATTTATCGATGAAAAAGAAAGCCAGCGGTATGATATCTTCCCGCCTTTGGCGCAGCGGCAGGATATCGATCGTGATCACATTGAGACGGTAGTAAAGGTCTTCCCGAAACTTTCTCTCTTTGATTTGCTGCTCAAAGTCTTTATTGGATGCGGCGATGAGCCGGAAATCGACCTGGATATCTTTTGTCCCGCCGACACGCTTTATGATTTTGTTCTGGATGACGTTCAGCAGCTTCACCTGAAGACTGAGCGGCATTTCCACGATTTCGTCAAGAAACAGCGTGCCGCTCTGCGCCAGTTCAATCAATCCGATTTTTCCCTCTTTATTCGCTCCGGTAAAAGAACCTCCTTCATAGCCGAACAGTTCGGACTCAAGGAGATTTTCAGGAATTGCGCCGCAATTGATTTCAATAAAGGGATATTCCGCCCGTTTGCTCCTTTTATGGATCAGCCTGGCATACATATTTTTTCCGACCCCGGATTCTCCCGTGAGAAGTACGTTGGCGTCAAAAGGGGCGATCCTGTGGATGGTCCGCAGAATATCCTGGGACTTGGCAGATTTGGCGACGATACCTTCCAACTCCATACTCTTGCTTCTCAGCTCTTCAATTTCCGCCGTGTATTTTTCAATCCTGCTTTCCAGCTCCGAATATTGCTCCTGTAAATTGAGGAAATCGGTGAGATCCCTTGTAAAGCTGACTACTTTGACGATCTCACCGTTCTCGTCTCTGACCGGCAGCGCGGTAACAATGAGGTCCCTTTCCCGGTTGTTTCGCTGCCTCATGGTCACCTTATCATTGATCTGCAGGACCCGCGCTATGACCGAGGGCTTAAAAACCCCCTGCCGCTCCATTTCAAATACGGTTTTTCCAAGAATCTCTTCCTCTTCAATCCCGTAGACGCTTACAAAGCTTTTGCTGACCTTCAGGATCCTGCCTTGCCCGTCCGCAATGAGAATGTCGTCGTGGATGGCGTCCAAAACCGCGTCAAGCTCTCTGGTCAATTCCTTTTGATCACATTTTTTCAGTTTTCGTCTTCCAACTTTTTTCATTGAAATGCTTCCGTTCGTTCCGGATTTTATTCAGAATATATTTGTTTTCAGAACGTACTCAGGCCGGTTTTTTCCTGGATCCTGTAAACCAAGACCTTCCACAGGCTGTCGTCCGCGTACTCGGAAAAATCGCCGGTGTAGGTGCCGTCCCGATTCTCCCAGGTCCGGTCGAACCAGGCGGTGAATTCCCCGGCCAGCGGGTCCCCGGCCTTTACCGTCACCATAAGGTCGGCCTCCAGGTTGTAATTATCGAGGTTTCTCCGGGTATAATTCGCCGAGCCGCCGATGAGGACCACCTGGTCCCGGTCCTTCTTATGGATGGCGATGATCTTTGTATGGTACTGCTCCCCATGGGTCAGATACCAGCGCACCTGGATCTTCTGCCCTGATTTTTTCAGAAGCTCGGCGGCGGCCTGTCTGTTGGGGATCCCGTTTTTCTCAAATCCGAAGGCGTCCTTATTGGGATCCAGAATCACCCTGACAGTAACGCCCCGGTCCGCGGCCCGGATCAGCTGACTGATGATTTCCCGATGGGCGAGATAAAACATCCCCAGGTCGATCCGGTCGCCTTCGCCTGTGCTCCTGATATTTTCCAGAATCTTATTCCTTATCTCGTCTTCCGTCAATATCTGTACCTCTGTATTAGGACGGATCGTCGATGTGAGCACCCGGTATTCCACATCCTTGATCTCCGTCCCGGAAAATGCGGCCACCGCTTTTTCGGCTTCCAGCAGGGGTTTCACGGCTCCCCCGCTGAATTGAAACGCGATGTTGGAATGGTAGGAACTGCCATCGTGGGGGTTTGAAGAGCTGACGATAGCGCCGCCGTCGGTGATCAGCACCTTCCGGTGGTTTGCCTTGAAGTTAAGGAGCCTCAGGTAGTTCCGCAGGTTTACCTCTGGGCCGTTGTCCCCGAAAGGATTTCCCATCCAGCCCCCTTCCCCGGCGCCGAAATGCCTGAAATAAGTCCTGTAATAACCGGCATAGAGCGGGTTGGAATCCCGCACCTTACCAAGATCCGTCACGATGACCCGGATCCCGTTTTCTTCGAGTTGCTGAAACTGCTCGTTCAGCGCGGAACCGTAGCTGTTGTTGATTTCGTCCGTTATGAGGTAGGCCTTCAGTTCCGGATATTCCCGTTTCTGCGCGATCAGGGCGTCGGTAAATCTCTGGGTTGAAGCCGGAAATTGGTATTTTTCGGTATTATAGTAATCGTTATATAAAAAGATATCCGCAACAATGAAGTCCTTTGCCTCCCGGATCATTTTGATCTGTTCGTCAAGGATGGTCTGGTCATGGATGAGTTCGCCGTCTTTCAGGTACGTAAGGTCGTACAGCAGCCTGAGCCCGGATACTGTGGAAGGCGGACTGATATAAGACGTGCCTTCCGGGGCGGGCGTGTCCCATCCCGCGTATAACGGTACGGCCAGGACCGCAATTGCGGCGATTACTGCCAGGTTTCTCGTTTTATGGCTCCTGCCGGCGCGGCGTTTTGCATTCATAAACTTTCCCTTCCTCCGTGCTCATATTACCGTTTTAAGGTTAGCACATCTTTTCACAGATATCCATATTTTATCAAAAAAGACTTTATAGCCATTTTTCATTTTCCTTCATATAATATAGTACGCCTGGCATCGGTTGACAAGGTACAGCATGCCTGGTACAGCGATGCTTATCTAGGTGAATAATTATTTAGCTGGAAGGTTTATAGATATGAGAAGAAAGAAACAATTTATGATCGGCTGTGACCGCATCGACGGGATTGAAGATATTAAAAAAGGCTTATGCGATCTGAAAGAGGCTGTCGAGTGCATACGCGAAGCTTTGAGAGCCATTTGCTGCGGCCAGCTTTGTTCTGGAATAAGAGCGCTCAAGAACGGTCTTGAAGATCTTCAGGAGGGCCTCAATAGAATTGTCAATGGCGTCGAAGACACTGATTTTGGCTGCAATTGCCATGCGAAAAATGAAATTCTGAAAGGCATATGCCAGGTCAAAGAGGCTATCCGGGACATCTGCAAGGGCTTGAACGATTTGTGCAACGGCCGTTTCTGTGACGCGATAGACTGCATCAACGACGGGCTTTGTGATCTGGAAGAAGGCTTAGCTGATATCGTTGAAGGAGTAAAAGATCTCCTCTGTGAAAGAGAATTAAGAAGGAAACGCAGAGATGAGCTGCTTGACATGATTCAATGCGAAGAAGAAGAAGAGTGTATATTCGACGAGTTCGACTGCTGCAACATCTGCGACAGAAAAAAACACTGCTAATGCACTGTGCGAAAATACACAAACATTCATTTAGCGGTTTTGTCGAACACGAACCGGCAGACTGGATTTTTCGGCAGAAGACTACATAGTCTTCTGCCGTTTTGTTGAAGCGGCAGGGCCATTTTTTAAGGAAGTGAAGCATATTTTATCATTTCAAACTATAAAATGAAATAGATTGGATCAGAATACAAATTTTTATTATTTTAAAGAGGGAACGTGTGTTAACCATGACAACCCGTAATAAATTCATCGGGAAGTATCTGCCGGCAGCTTTAATCCTTTCATTCATCGCTGCTGTATTTATATTTTTCACGATATTTTTCAATACGCACTTTTATCCGGGTACCGTAATAAACGAAGTCGACGTATCCTTCCTCGCCACAGAAAAGGCGGACAGCAAGCTTTCAAACTGGGCGGCGGTTTATGTGCTGATACTCAATGAGCGCGGCAATGTGAAAGAGCAGATTTACGGGCATGAAATCGGGTTAAGGCTTGATCAAGCACATAGCAGTCCGCTGTTAAAAAAAAAGCAGAACGAAACATTTTGGCTCCCGGCACTTTTCAACCGTGATGGCCTGATCGTCCGAAACGCGTTTACATATAACGAGGATTTGCTGATGAAACGGTTCCAAGCGCTCGCCTGCCTGGATCCCTCAAAGGTCGCGGAGCCTCGGAACGCCACGCTGGTTTATTCAAACGGGGCCTATACCGTCGTGAATGAAGTATACGGAAACAAAGTAAATGATGCAAGGTTATACTCCGCCATTAAAACCTCGGTGATAAGCGGCAGGCCGGAACTGGATCTGGAGAAAAGAAAATGTTATATCGACCCGACGATCAGATCCGATTCAAGCAAGCTAACCAATACCAAAGCTGCTGTGAATAAATTCTTAACTTCAAAAATTACATATATCCAGGGCAGCGGCGGCAGCGTTACCGTCGACACAGATGATATCGGCCAATGGATCAAATTTGACGACAATCTGAACGTGATTTTCGACACGGAAATAATTAAGACATTTCTGAAAGCTCTGGCAGTAAAGTATGATACCCGGGGCACGGTACGCAGCTTCGTTACTTCGTCGGGGAGAACCATATCGGTGGGCGGCGGTGATTACGGATGGAAGGTCGATATAAAAAAGGAAACGGAAAATCTGATTTACGATATCATGAGCGGAGGCACCATTTTAAAAGAGCCCAGTTACAGCCAAAAGGGAGTGCTTCCGGGATTGAACGATATCGGCTCTACATACGTTGAAATCGATCTGACCAATCAAAGTCTGTGGTTATACGTCGCAGGTGAACGGATCGCCGGCGGCCCCGTGGTCACGGGAGACATGGACGGCGGCTACCGAACCCCCGAAGGAATTTACAGTCTGAAATACAAGGCCAAGAATGCCGTACTGAAAGGTCCGAACTACCGGGCCCAGGTTTCCTACTGGATGCCGTTCAACGGCGACATCGGCATCCACGACGCGTCATGGCGGACGGATTTTGGAAGGGATATCTATCTGGCAAGAGGTTCCCATGGCTGCATCAACGTGCAATTCTACTTAGCTCAAAAGCTATATAACAATATTTCCGTCGGAACGCCCATCATCTGTTACTATTAATACTTATTCATCCCTAAGGAGGTAAAAATGGGAAACACGTTCAAGGAAAATCTAAAAAGCGCGGCCATGAAAGCCGCCCTGTCCTGGCTGGACAGCAATCCCAAAAAAAGTATACCGAAACTGATCGGCTTTGTTGAAAAACTCGACGGGACTAAAATTTTTGGCCCGCAAATCAAGGCGGTCAGGGAAGGTTTTAAAGATAAAGACAGCAATTGGCATAAGCTATACGAGAGCCTCTTTACCGACATCGACGGCGAAACCAGGAAAAGGGTATTTGAAAACCTCATCATCAACGCAACCGTCATGGGCTGTGTACGCCAAAACGCGCTCAAGGAATCAAATAATTGCAATATTCCATGGGCGATCCTGCTGGATCCGACCAGCGCCTGCAACCTGAGCTGTAAAGGATGCTGGGCCGCGGAATACGATAAACATCTCCGGCTTCCGATCGAATTGTGGGAATCCATAATTTATCAGGGAAAGGCACACGGGACCTACTTCTACCTCTATTCGGGAGGAGAGCCGCTGCTGCGGAAAAACGACATCATCAAGATTTGTGAGGAACACAGCGACTGCGTTTTCGGCGCCTTCACCAACGCCACCCTCATCGACGAAGAATTCGCCGACGATATCCTGAGGGTCAAGAACTTCATACCGGTCATCAGTATCGAAGGATTCCGGGAAGAAACGGATTTCCGGCGCGGAGAGGGTTCCTATGACGCCGCCCTGAAGGCCATGGAGATCCTGAAACAGAAACGCCTGCTGTTCGGCGTATCCTGCTGCTACACCAGGAAAAACACGGAAGTGATCGGCAGCGAGGAATTCTTAGACGACATGATCGCAAAGGGCGCAAAATTTGCCTGGTTCTTCACCTATATACCCATCGGCGCCGACGCCGACACAGATCTGATGGTAACTCCCGAGCAGCGCGAATTCATTTACCGCCGTATCCGTTCCTTCCGCAGCTCGAAGCCGCTGTTCACACTGGATTTTTGGAACGACGCGGAGTTTGTGGAAGGGTGCATTGCCGGCGGCCGGCTCTATGTGCACATTAACGCAAACGGGGACGTCGAGCCTTGCGCATTTATCCATTACTCAGATTCCAACATCCGGGAGAAAACGCTGCTGGAAGCTTACAAATCACCGCTGTTTATGCAATATCACGATAACCAGCCGTTTAATAAAAACCATCTCCGCCCCTGCCCGCTCTTAGACAACCCGGAAGCCTTGTGCGGAATGGTGGAACAGTCGGGAGCAAAATCAACCGAACTGCAAAATCCTGAGGAAGCGGCTGTCCTCTGCGGGAAATGCAGAAACGCCGCCGAAAACTGGGCCGCAACCGCAGACCGGCTCTGGGCCGAAAGGGAAAAGAAAAATTAAAGTCGGGGGCCATCGCGCCCCTGTTTTTTTCTAAATCTGCCGAATTCGTTCAAATTCAGATTTATAGCTTGACTGCCCGATAACGCTGACGGCTGCTGTTCGGTTTGTCGGGTACTGTCATCTCGACGAGCCCAAGCTTCAGCGCGGGAAGCAGATATATATTCCTGAACGATGGTCGATGTTTCAGCCCCAGCCTTTCCATAAGCTGCTTTAATGATAAAGTCTCATCGCCAAGCGTTGTCAATAAACGTTCGACTTGTTCGGTTGCTTGTTCGCGTACTTGATCGGTTTGCGAAAGCTCGCTGAAAGCGTCACGGATCGCATGCAGCATAAACTTCATGAAAGCGGAAGAGTCCGCAGCCTTATTGGATAGCGCAAGCGCGTCGTAATATTCCTGCTGACGTTCGCGAATCAGCGTTTCCACCGGCATCCATGCAAAAATCGGTTTCCAACGGCTCAGCAGAAGCGTCTGCCACATCCTTCCCATCCGACCGTTACCGTCAGAGAAGGGATGTATGAACTCAAATTCATAATGAAATACGCAACTCTTGATAAGCGGATGCGCATCCGATTCGTTGACCCAACTGATCAAATCATGCATCAGTTCCGGCACGACGCCCGCAAGCGGAGCCATATGCACAAGCCGGTCTTCGGCAAACACGCCGACTCCGCCGGAACGAAACCGCCCGGCTTCATCAGTCAAACCAGTCATCAATACCTTGTGTGCCGACAGCATATCCTTCAAACTGAACGGATCGTACGTCAGCAGCAGATCGTAGGCCTCGTAGGCGTTTTTTACTTCTCTGATCTCATCAGGTGCGCCCAGGACGCGTTTTCCGTTTATAATATCTGTCATCTGTGTAAGCGTCAAAGAATTGTTCTCAATGGCCAGCGACGATTGTATGCTTCGGATACGGTTCGCGTGGCGCAGCCGCGGGTCCGCGGCGGTCTTGCTTTTAACCGTGACAATACCGATCTGCTCGCTGATTTCGGCTATCAAATGTATTATCTCGTCCGTAATGGTATACGGCGGAGTATACTGCTTTTCACTCACAAAGCATTACCTCTCTTGTGCGATACTTGTACGCTCATTATACCGTACAAGTTGTTTAAGCGCAAGCAAAACTATAATTTTTCTGTCCTTTTCCTGCAGATCATTAAAAGTGCGCTGGTGTATCAAGAACAGACAGACCCCCGTCTATCGCGTCCACCATGATAAAATAGTCCCGGTCTTCATCATCCAGACAATGCATGATATAAAATTTTTTATAAAAAACTTCCTCTTTTATCAATTCAATGACCGGTACCATCAAAAGCTTTGCTTTCCCAAGGAACAGTTTCATTACAAAGTTATGCCCTATTTCATGGCACCCCTCCATAGTGACCCGGAACGCCAAAGATTTTTTTTCCTCAATCTCGACGTCGACCATCGTGGGGATGCCTTTCCCTTCATATGTGGAACCCATTACTCCATCGATAATGCAATTATAAAATTTATTCAATCTTGACAGCCGGCCTTTTCCGACAATGACAGAATACCACATTAATACGTAGGGGTAGAACACCTCGTCTACCCCTACGATATTGATTTTATGGTCGGTGTTATAGAGAATTCTTTTTGCTCCCTCAACGTCATAACCATTTAAAATCATTTTGCTTTTAATCATTGTTCAGTCCTAATAACAGCCCGCTGCGATCTCTGAAAATAAATTGCGATATGGCCTTGGTTTCTGTTGAAAGATGCTTGGAGGTTGCCACCTGGATCTTAGGCGGCACATTTGCTTTCTTGCCCTTTGATCTTTCCACAAGGTCCTGCATTTCCGGGCTGACCGGCTTGCCGAAGCGGCTGCCGACAAACATTGCGATCCAGGACAGGATGACGCCTGCGAAGAACTGGTGCATCCCCGTAACCGCATCCAGTCCCGTCAGGGTCCAGAGCAGAACGGTTCCGCTCCCAACGATCATGGATAAGAACGAACCGGTTCCGTTTGCCTTTTTCCACCATACCGCGCAGACATAGCTGGGCAGGAATCCGCAGGCCAGGAAGCTGAAGGCGTCTACAACCACCTCGAAGACCCCCGGGGGATTCACGATGGCTACAGTGATTCCGATAGCGGTGACTGCAAAGATGGACGCCTTGGATATAAAGACGACTCTTTTATCGCTGGCATCCGGCCTGAGCCATCTCTTGTAGAAATCGATGGAGACGATGGTACCTACCAGCAGCAGCAGTGCTGCTACCGTGCTCATGATCGCGGACATGATCGCCGTAAGCAGGATGCCGGAAACGACCGCCGGGTACTGCAGGGCGGTAAGGGACGGGATGATCATCTCCGGATCCTCCAGATCGGGAAGAAGGATCAGCCCGCAGAGCGCGATGAAATAAGGTGCGAAACAGAAAAACTGTGTCCAGACCGTGGCGTATACGATGGTCTTCTTCGCCGTTTTCGGACTTTCCATGGCGATATGCTTGTTTACGCAGTGGGGCAGCCCCATGTAGCCGATCAGGAATACCAATACGGCGCCTGCTATGATGCCCCAGGCTCCCTCATACTGGTTGTCTTTACCCCAGACGGACAGATAGGTCGGATCAATTTCGGCAAGCTTTGCATTCAGACCCGTGAATCCGCCGACGTCGACAAGACATAATCCCAATAATAAAACCACCGTGGTCACCATGATGACCCCCTGGATGACGTCGTTCCACGCAACCGCAAAATAGCCGCCTATGAACGTGTAGAGCATAATGACCCCGCACCCGATGATGAGCCCCCAGGTGAAAGAGAAGCCGAAGAGACTCACCAGCGTCTTGCCCGTTGCAAGGAACTGACCAAGTATGTAGGTGCCAAGTCCCATGACCGCGATCACGCAGCCCAGCACCTTCACCGGTATGGATTCGTATCTCTTCTCCAGGTACTCGATAGGCGAGATGGCATCGATCAGCTGCGAAAGCCTCCTCATTCTCCTTCCGAGGATGGAGCAGTTTACGATGGCGCCGCCTGCGTCTCCCACAGAGTAAAACAATGCAAAATAACCAAGTGTATATGCCAGCGCCGGCCCGCCCATGAACATGAAACCGCTCATGGCCGTGGTCTGCAGTGTCAGCGCGGTCACAATAGGTCCCATGGCCCGACCGCCGATCATATAATCCTCAGAGGTTCTGGCCCGGCGATTCCAGTAAAGGCCCACGCCGATCATTATTACGAAATAAAAAATCAGTACGACAACTTCAACTCTCATCCGGAAACACCCCGCCTTCCTTTGACGCTTTGTTCGAATTCGGTGTCGTCGATCTCATCGTCCTGTTTTTTCATAACGTTATAGACAATAATAGCCTGT
>DATMXY010000228.1:0-5448 GCA_035561275.1 Anaerovoracaceae bacterium
ATATATAACGGAACGCTGCATGATGAAGCGTGGGAATATGACGGGACCATGCTTCCGGATCATTGCAGCCCGCACTACAATAAAAGGAGGAAAACATGAAAGAAATGAATCCAATCCATGGAAAAATCAAGTATGACAAGCACAATCTCTACTGGTGCAACCCCGGGGAGGTAGCGGAATGGCTTAAGAAGACGGACATCATCATGCTGCCCCTGGGAAGCGTAGAGCAGCACGGACCTTATGTGCCGATCTCCATGGACTGCCTTTCCACAGAGCTGGTTACGGAACGATTGGCCAACCGGTGTGATATCCCGTATTTCCCGCAGATCTATCCGGGATACACCCCTTACCATATGTGGCAGGCGGGCGTGCCGAAGGGAAGCGTGACCCTTCGCTATACGACCTACTGCAACATGGTCTACGATCTGATCCGGTGCCTGATCCACAACGGTTTCAACAAGATCCTGCTCCCCACGGGGCATACGGGAAATCTCTGGCCTCTCGACACCGTCATGAGAAGAGTAAGAATGGAGACCGGAGCCTTCGTCGCATCCCTGCGCGTGGAATCGGAGATCTTTGCGTTGATTAAAGAACTGAACGAAATCTTTGACGACGTGCCGGAAAAATTCCCATGGAAGCATGCCGCGGAAGCGGAAACCGCCTGCGCGCTGTTGTATGACGAGGAGCTGGTAGACAAATCGAAATATGTGGAAGGGATTCCGCACAATCCGGACTGGCTGCCGGAGAACTTTTCCATGGGGGACGGAGTACCGGCCCAGTGCCACTTCAAGCATTATTCCAAACTGAACCACGGATCGCTGCTCAGAACGCCGTTCAATTTCTATGAATTTTCTGATCCGGGACACGCGGGGAGTCCTTACAACGCATCGGTGGAAAAGGGAGAAGCGCTGTATGGCAAGCTGACCGACATCATGGCGGACATGATCGAGGAAATCAAGAAGATCGAAGTTAACGTACATACCCGTGACTGGTCGGCAGGTATGACCAGTTGGGAATAAAAACAAGGAGCAAAAGGTTCTCCTTTTTAAAAGGAGAACCTTTTGCTGCCCTTGATAAGGAAAGAGGTATTAAATGCTGCAGGACGTATTATTTAAAAACTATGATGAAGAGTATACTGTCAAGCTTTTGCAGGAATTGATCTCCATTCCGTCGGAAACGCCCCATGGCGATGTTGTCGCAATCATTGCAAGACTTGAAGCAGAGATGAAGTCTCTGGGGTTTGACACAAAGGTCGTAAGCAAAAATCCCAGCAAGCCAAATCTGATTGCTGAATACAACAAGCAGGGAAAGGGGCCGGCGCTTGTTCTTTACGCCCATGCCGACTGCGCCGCGATCGAAGGAGACGCACATCTGTGGCAAACCAATCCGTACGGCGGAGATATCATTGACGGGGTGATTTACGGAAACGGAGCGGCAGACGCAAAAAGCGGCATCGCGCAATTGATTGCCGCAAGTAAAGCCATTATTGACTCCGGGCTGCCCCTGGATGGAAGATTGCTGTTTATTGCATCCGCTGACGGTGAGATCGGTGATTTGGAGGGAGCGAAATGGATGTACGAGGAGGGATTGATTCCGAAGGCCGACTTTGGCATTAACGCGGATGCTTCCTGCCTGAGGATCCAATATACGTTCCGGGGAAGGACCTTCTGGAAATTTACAACAAAAGGAATCGTCTGTCATTCCAATTCACCGCAGAACGGAGTCAATGCGGTAAGTAAAATGATCAAAGTAATGGCGGCCATTGAACAGGGACCCTTCGCATTCACGTCACACCCGACGATGCCGGACCCGACCCGGACCTGGACCAGGGTAGACGGGGGAGTAAAGCATAATTCACTGCCCGGGCGTTGTGAAGCAATCCTGGATCTGCGTTTGATTCCGGGAATGACCATTGCAAAGGCCGGAGAGGAAATGGAGCAGATTTTGGACAAGCTGAGAGCGGAAGACCCCCGGCTGGATGTAAAAATGGAGCTGATGGAATTCGGTGCGAGGGAAGTTATCGCATTCCCATCCGACTGCAGAATCGTGGAAGAGGCCAATAAGGCCTTTCAGGAAGTGACGGGCCAGGCGCCTGACAATACTTCGGGTCCCGGCTCGGCCGGCTGTATTATGTATTTCGGAGAGCTTGGAATACCGTCCATCTTTTTTGGACCTGCAAATCTGGAAACAGCGCATCAACCGGATGAATGCTGCTCCATCGATAAATTGCATATTGCTACAAAGGTTACGGCTCTTACGGTGGCGAACATCATAGGTAAACAAAGCTGAAAAATGTCAGAAAGGAGGTTCAAAATGAGCTATGAGAACACAAGCCTCTATAATGATCTGCCAGAAGTATTGCAAGGGATGGAGAAAAATATAAAGCCCAATTTATATGATACGACGCTCCGAGACGGCGAGCAGACAGCAGGCGTAAGTTTTAGCAAGGAAGAGAAAATTGAAATAGCGCTGATGCTTGACGAACTTGGCGTCAAGCGTATTGAGGCGGGCCTGCCCGTTATTTCAAAGGGCGACAGAGATGCCGTGGAAGCCATCGCATCGAAAGGTTTAAAGGCTGAAATCTGGGGATTCTCAAGATGTGTATTGAATGATATCGATGTGAACGCGGAGGTGGGAGTCAGTTCGATCATCTGTGAAATCGCCACCAGCGAAGCAAAGATGAAAGCGTATAATTACACGGAGGAGTCTGTTTATGAAAAGGCAATGAGCAGCCTTCTTCACGCAAAGGAAAAGAAACTGAAAACCGCGTTTTTTGCTGTGGACGCTACGAAGACCAGGCCGGGATTCCTTAAGAAAATGTATCAGGACGCGGTGAAGCTCGGCGGAGCGCAGGAGGTCGTCCTGCCGGACACCATGGGCGGAGCCAGCCCCGAAGCAATCTATTATCTGGTCAGGCAGCTCAAGCAATGGGTCGATGTGCCGGTGCACATACACTGTCACAATGATTTGGCTTTAGCGACAGCCTGCAATCTTGCGGGAATACGAGCCGGTGCGGACTGGCTCCACGTGGCGCTGAACGGCCTGGGAGAACGCAGCGGAAATTCCGATCTTGCAGAAATAGCCGTGGCGGCAAAAATGCTTTATGATGTCGATTTCGGTATTGATCTTACAAAATTGACGGAAGTAGCCGATCAAGTGGAGCAGATCTGCGGGATCAAGCTCAGCGTAATGAAGCCGGTCACCGGAAGAAATATCTTTACCAGGGACAGCGGCCTTGTGGTAACGCAATTGAAAAGGTATCCTCCCTCGGTTGAGCTTTATCCTCCGGAAATGGTCGGACAGGGGCGTGCGGTCCTCATCAACAAAAAGAGCGGAACCCACTCGATCGAATACGTCATGGAGGAACTAGGTTGTAAAATTACGCCGGAAACAGCCGTGCGAATGGCAGAAATGGTCAAGAAGAAGGCAGAGAGCAGAAGAGGCAATATCTCTAATGCTGAGCTTCTGGAAATGTACAACGAGTGTAAAAAATAAAAAATTGAAAAGAGGGTGGCCCTATGAAAACAATAAAGATCTGTTTTTATAGTTTACTTGTTCTGCTTTCAGCCTATTATACAACACAGGCTATTACCTTCGGAATGTGGCAGGGCTTCGGCCCTGGCCCGGGGTTGATGCCGTTGATATTAGGCGTTTCGATGTTTATCTTATCCTTATATCAGTTGTTTTCAAAAGACGGGATCCGCAGTAAAGAAAAGGAGATATTCCTGGGTCGTGAAGAAAGAAAACGATTAGTGACCTTGCTCCTCGTAAATGTACTTGCCACTGTTTTTTTGGAGACGGCAGGCTTTATCATCGTTATCATGGCATATTGCCTTGTGATTCTCTTATATCTGAGCAAATGGAGTGTTAAAAAAGGTATCCTTCTTTCCGTGGGAATGTCCGTGACATGCTGGGTGCTTTTTGCCGTTATTTTTCAGCTTCCCCTGCCGGAAGGCCTGCTGGAATTTGTTTTATAGGGAAAGGAGCTTTACGCCATGGATTTAAACATATTGCAGAATCTTGCCCTGGGATTCTCCCAGGTACTCTCCATAACCTATATCTTATTCATAACCATAGGCGTCGCCATCGGGCTGCTCGTCGGCGCGCTTCCGGGATTAGGACCTACCGCTGCCATCTGTATTTTGCTGCCGCTGACTTATAACAGCGATCCTGTATTGTCTTTGGTAATGCTTACGGGGATTTACTACGGAGCAATGTTTGGAGGGGCTTATACCAGTATCATGCTTAACCTGCCGGGTGAAAATTCCGCCGTCATGACGGCGGAGCAGGGATATAAGCTGGCATGTCACGGAAAAGCCTCGGAAGCGATTCAGATGTCGAATATCGCCTCCTTTATAGGTGGAACCTTCAGTATCATTTTGCTGACCTTCACGGCGGCATGGATCGGCAGCGTCGCGTTAAAGTTCGGAGCGCCGGAATATACGATCCTTATGCTTCTGGGCCTTTCCGCCGTTGCGTTTGTGGGCTCGGGGCCTGCCTCGAAGGGATTGATGTCCGTCGTGTTCGGTCTGATGGTAGGAACTGTGGGAAGCGAACCCATTACAGGAGCCCAGAGGTTTACCTTTCATAATTATAATCTGGGCGACGGCATTCCTTTTGCCGCTGTGGCTATGGGATTGTTCGCCATATCGGAAGTATTTCTTTGCATGGAAAAGCACGAACATACGCCAATCATAACAGGGAAAGAAAAGCGGCTTAAAATCAAATGGCCAAGCAAAGAAGACAATAAGATATCGGCTGTTCCCACTCTTATCGGGTCGGTAGTGGGCTTTGTATTAGGGGTATTACCGGGTGTCGGCCCAACCATTGCCTCCTTTATGAGCTACGGCATTGTCAGAGGAAGGACAAAAGATCCGAAAAAATGGGAAACGACGGGTGCGATTGAGGGGATCGCCGCAACGGAAGCTGCAAATAATTCCTCTGTGGGAGGCTGTATGGTACCAATGCTTTCTTTGGGAATTCCGGGTTCGTCCGCCACGGCTGTTTTGATGGCCGGGTTGATGGTGCACGGGATCAGACCGGGCCCACTTCTCTTCGCCAACAATCCGGAGGTACCCTGGGGTGTTATTTCCAGCATGTATATCGGAAATGTTATTGCGGTCGTGCTGGGAGTTTTGACGTCGGTTTATATCGTACATATGCTCAGACTGCCGCCTGTTACCATTTACACCACCATTCTCGTTATTACGATGATTGGCGCATTTTCCGTCAATAATGGTGTATTTAATATTTATGTGCTAATCGTATTCGGCATCATCGGTTATTTCTTTGAAAAAGTGAAGGTTCCAAAAGCCCCTTGCGTTTTAGGACTCGTTCTCGGACCTTCACTGGAAACTTCTTTCTCCCAGTCTCTCATAATGTCTCATGGCAGCTTGACGATCTATTTACAGAGGCCTGTCAGCCTGGGACTGCTGGTTCTTTTATTGC
>DATMXY010000229.1:0-5858 GCA_035561275.1 Anaerovoracaceae bacterium
AAGAAATTTGATTTTTTTCTTACGGATGAGTTTTTTGTCGCTTTGGTCACTCATCTTATCATCTGTATTGCAAGACTCAGCTCGGGAAAGAATGTCGACGAATGTTTTTTGCCGCCTGAAGCCGAATACTACGGCCTTGAAAGGAATACCGCCGAATATGTAGCTTCCGGGATAGAAAAGGAATACAACCTTGAATTTCCTGAATCGGAGCGTATTTATATCTGTATGCACCTCATGAGCTATAATACGTTCAACTCTGTTGAAAAAGAAAGTCCGGACGACATTTTGAAAAAAATACCGAAAAAAATAGAACTGCTGACGATCTGTCTGATCGATTATGTGGACGCTCAGCTTGGTACATCCTTTGCGCAGGATAAGCTGTTGTTTTTCGGTATCCTCTTTCATCTGAAGAATTCGCTTCAAAGGCTTGAGGAGAGCATCCCCGTCAAAACAATACAGAGAAATGAGTTTTCCAGAAACAATGCCGAAGTGGATTCCATTGCCTTGCAGCAGTCGCTCAGGGACCTGGGTATCACAAACCAGTGCAGGGATTTCCTTCATAAGCTTTCCACCAGGCTGATTAACGAAAACCAAGTAATCTTCCTGGAAGACTTGAGGATTTCCAAAATGGTCAAGGATTCCCGCCTCGCAAAAAGTATCCTTGACTGCAGTTGGTCGGAGTTCTTTCGCCTTTCCAAGCAGCCAGGAATGCAGTGTATGCCATTTTAAGAACCCTGCTGTAAAGGATCTGAAAGTCAGAACCTGGACGTGCCCGAACTGCGGCGCCGTTCATGACCGGGATGAGAATGCAAGTACTGGACCGTTAATTTAAAAAATGGAAAAATTTTTAAAACAGTGCTAATAAAATAAAGACCTCCGGGCAATAATAAAAGTAAGAATGCTTGGAGGTTTTTTCATGAAAATCGGGATTCCCGGTGGACTGTTATACTATAAATACGAGCCCTTTATCAGGACTTTTTTTAATGAACTGGGAGCCGACACAGAGTATTCGACGGTTTCGAACAAGGAGATTCTGGATCTGGGCGCCCGCAACTGCGTCGATGAAGCCTGCCTGCCCATGAAAATCTTTCACGGCCATGCCGCAAAACTGCAGAAGACCTGCGACCGTATTGCCGTTCCGAGGCTGATGAACTGCGAATTCGGGGAGTCAATCTGTCCCAAGTTTCAGGGGCTTCCGGAGCTGGTTTCCGGCGGCACGGGAAAATCCGATCAGGTCTTTACGGAGCCCATCTACATGAACGACAGGGAAAAGCTGAAAAAGGTCCTGAGAAAAGGCTGCCGGGAAATCGGCGCGCCGGATTCCCGGATGGAAAAGGCTTTCAACTCCGCCCTGGAAAACCAGCGAAACACAAGCTTCGGCCTCAACGAGAGCGGATACCGCCGCCGGGTCCTGCTGGCGGGCCACCCCTACAATATCTACGACTCCTTTGCAAACCTGAACCTGCTCCAGAAGCTTCACCGGCTCGATATCGGCGCGGTCACCGAGGAACGGGTCAGCCGTTATGAAACGCTGGAGGAATTCAACGGCCTTATCAAGCAGCCCTATTGGTATTTTCTGATCCATAATTATGCGCCTGCCATGGTGCTGATGAAACGGAAGGAGATCGACGGGATCGTATATGTCTCCTCCTTCTGCTGCGGAACGGATTCCGTCACCATCGAAATGATAAAGAGCAGGATCGGCAGCTTTCCGCTGCTCGTCCTCAAGCTGGACGAACAGACCGGGGAAGCGGGCTATAATACGAGACTGGAAGCATTCCGGGAGGTACTGAAGTGAAGATCACATTTCCACACATCGGGGACGCCCATCTCATCGGCCGGATCTTTTTCCGGGAAATCGGCGTCGACGTAATAACACCTCCCGCAAACACATTGAGGGGCCTTGAGCTGGGAAGCGGGATTTCCCCCGATGAGATCTGTATCCCGTTCAAGCTCATGATTGCAAACCTCATGGAAGCCTGGCGGATGGGAGCGGACACAGTGATCATGCCGGCGACCATGGGTCCGTGCAGGCTCGGCGAGTATGGCGAGCTGCTGAAATCCATACTGGACAAAAAGGGATACCCGTTCCGCTGGATCCTTTTGGATTCTACCATCGCCATCGGGAAAAAAGAACTGCTGAGACGTCTGGCCTCTGTGGTTTCCGACAGCGATAAACCAATGCCCTCGATCCTGAGGGCATTATATGGCACATATAAAATCGTAAAGAAACTGGAATTGCTGGAACAGCGGGCGCGTATGCTCGCGGGGCACGAACTGCAGAAAGGCTCCTGCAAGCGGGAAATATCCGCCTGCCGAAAAGAACTGGAGAAAGCAGGTGATATCAATGCGGCTTTGCGGGCTATTCGCTATCACCTTGACCACCTGGAAAAAGTTCCAGTGGACTATACAAAGCAGCCCCTTCATCTGCTGGTCACAGGCGAGATTTATTCGATGATTGAACCCTTCGCGAATCATCATCTTGAAGAGATGCTGATGGACATGGGGGTATCTTTTGAGAAGAGGGTCACCCTCGGCTGGTGGATCGACCGCACGGTGATCGATCCCTTTCAGCTGAAAGCTTTATTCGCCCCGAAGAATCCTTACCTGCCCTATGAGATCGGGGGCTATGCAAAGGATACGGTGGCAGAGGGCGTTTTATGCGCCAGAAAGGGTTACGACGGCGTGATCCAGGTATTCCCGGTGGGCTGTATGCCGGAGATCGTCGCCAAGGCCGTGTTTTCACGGATGATGAAGGAGCGGAACCTCGCCATCCTTACGGTGATCTATGACGAGATGGGCGGAGAAGCGGGATATATCACGAGGGTGGAGGCATTTATCGATATGCTGGGCAGAAGAAAAAGGGCAGCGGCAGGGCGGAATCCTGCGAACCGGGGCCGGACCGCACGGAAACAGGCCGACACAGTCCGAAATGACTCTTTGAAAGAATATAGGGGGAAGACGAATGAACTATCTGGGCATTGACGTAGGGTCCGTCAGCACGGACTTCGTAGTCATGGACGGGAACAAAATAATCCAAAGCCAGTTATACCTGAAGACAAGGGGAAATCCCATCGAAGCGGTAAAGGAAGGGCTTCGGCAGCTCGGGAAAGAATATAGGAGCGGCGATATCACCGGAGCCGGTGTAACCGGAAGCGGAAGAACCCTGGCGGCCGCGGTGGCGGGAGCCGACGTGGTAAAAAATGAAATCACAGCCCACGGCGTGGCGGCCGCCGCCTATGATCCGGAGATCAGGACCATCATTGAGATCGGCGGCCAGGATTCGAAGATCATTCTGCTGAATGACGGGGTCATCACCGATTTTGCCATGAATACCGTCTGCGCCGCGGGTACCGGATCTTTCCTCGACCGTCAGGCCGAGCGGCTTGGTATGGAAATCGGAGAGTTGGGCGATTATTCCCTGCGGGCTTCAAACCCCGTGAGAATTGCGGGCCGCTGTGCTGTTTTTGCAGAATCCGACATCATACATAAGCAGCAGCTTGGATGTACGGTGGAGGATATTGTAGCGGGGATGTCCAGAGCACTGGTGCGGAACTACATGAGCAATGTGGCAAAGGGAAAGGAGCTCCTGCCGAAGGTATGTTTCCAGGGCGGGGTCGCGTCCAACGCGGGGATTCGTCGGGCGCTGGAGGAAGCGCTGGAATGTGAGATCATCGTCCCGGAATACCATAAGGTGATGGGGGCGTTCGGAGCGGCCCTTCTGGCTCAGGAACTCCTTGAAGGGGAGAAAATAACGACCCGCTTCAAGGGTTTTGAAGCGGGTCATGAGGAAATCAAAACGGAAACCTTTGAATGCGCCGACTGCAGCAATCACTGCGAGGTGGTGATCCTTCGCTCCGGTGGGAGGCAGATCGGATGTTTCTCCGACCGGTGCGGAAAATACCAGACGAACACTGCCGGCGTTTAAGCGGCCTGGAAAAACGGGATTTTGCTTAAAAGCCGGTTATAGACCAGGGGAATGAGGATCACTTGTATCGGAAGCGCAAATATGGTCTTTATGATCCTGGTCGGAAGCAGCGCCAGATACCCTTTGCCCATCAAAATCGTAAGCCAGTAAGTATCAAGCCCCAGGTTGATCAGGATGCATACGATGGCGGAAGGGATGAGGACTCTTTGCCATGTAACGGGCCGGTTATGCAGGAAAATGCCAAAGGTCAGGCCGGTTAAAAATGCTGTCGCCGTGAACCCCGGGAAGTAGGGCCCTGTAGGGAAAATCATGATTCCCAGGATATCGCCGACGGCGTATGCAACGCCTGCCCAAAGAGGGCCGTAGAGAATGCCGATCATCGCCACCGGCAGAAATCCGAATCCTATACGCAGGATCGGCGTGTTGATGGAAAGAAACCTGGTCAGGATGATTTCCAACGCGATCAATAAAGCGATTGTAATAAGTTTTACCGTATTATTATTTTCTTTCATAAAAAAACTCCTCCTCTTTAGTTACTCAAAATACTACACTAAAGAGAAAGAATTCCTTAATGCAGCAGTGGATGCAATATTGTACCGCAAACCTTCCGTTCTTCGTTCATAAGCAACATCCCATCTCATGACACTTTACGCACAATATTTACTCTACTGTCTTGGATATTAGCATACTCAGAAAATATTATCAAGAGTAATTAATTCATTCATATGGAGAAATTCCAGCTGCTCCTTGGTCAGGTTCAGCTCACCGGCAGCCAGGGATAAATTTTTCGCTTTAATGTAATTTTTTGCCCTTGAGATTGAGAACCCGGTATCCCTGATATCTTCGGTATCAAAAAAGAAGGTAAATACTTTTTTCTGTTTATCCCATTTTTCTGAAAGCTCGTCGATCTGTTCCGACGCTTTCTCCCAGTCTTCGGCATTAACACTGACCAGGATGTCATCTTCGATTACGTTCATAAGCCGGTGGATATTTTTGTCCGAGTAATTCACAAAAATACCCCATCCGCTCACAACCAGAGCCATGACTACGAATGAAATAATCAGCGATCTCACTGCAGGCTGACCTCCTTTTTTAACTCTTTCCTGCTTTTTCCCTTCGGATAGACGTGGAGCTGCCCCTTCTCGTCACAAAAGCATAAAAATACCTGCGAATAATCTGTTATATCCGCCTTTAACAGCTCTTTTTTCAGGTAGTTTTCTTCTTTTCCCAGCTTATTCAGACTTTTACCATAAAGCGTTCCGTCCGAGATCAGAACCAGGGGCATGATCTCTGAAGAAACGGCGGCGTTCATAACGCTGGGGGTCAGCGGGGCTTTCTCCGGTCTGGGAAGGATGCTCAGCTCTCCGTTGGCCTCCAGGACCGCATAATTGACGTCCGCCAAGGAAGGGTAATTTTTTATCCTGAGCTGTTCCATCAGGTCATTGATGGTGACTCTCTGCGATCGCATCTCTTTTTCGTTTATTTTGCCGCCGTCCACCAGGAGGCTGGGTTTTCCGTTCAGGAGAGCGCTGATTTTCTTGCTCTTCATGGACAGGAAGGATAAAGAGACCTCTAAAAACAGGAGGGTCATGATTGCGGCGGAGCCGTTCAGCAGGGGAATGTCCGGGGATTCGATCGGAATCGCCGCCAGTTCCGCGATCATAAACAGGATAATCATTTCGAAGGGCCCCATCCTCGACAGTTCGCCCTTTCCCATGACCCGGATCACAAAGAGCACGATAAAATACAGGATGAACGTCCTGATCAATATAACCAGCATCGAATTTACCTCCATCAACCATTTGACCATTTACAGTGCGAATGCAATGCGAATATTCGCCTGAAATTCATTTCATATCTATTGTGCACCCAAATCATAACTGTTATACTAAAAGCTAGTTGCTTGTCAACCGATGCTAAGGAAGGATAT
>DATMXY010000230.1:0-5856 GCA_035561275.1 Anaerovoracaceae bacterium
AATATAACAAATATTAATAATCAGTTGAATTCGGAGCAAGGAGAACAGGCAATGGACAAAATCTCGCTGGGTTATGGCGATAGAAATATTGAAATGGAATTTAACGGTGCAAAGTCGGTACAGATCCTGAAGGGCGGAACCCTCCCCGCACCGGATGATTATAAGGAAGCGTTCCTGCGGGCCGTCGGCCCGGAATGCGTCGGGTCAAAACCGCTGAATGAACTGATTTCGGCCGAGGATGAGGTGACCATCGTAATCAGCGACATCACGCGTTTCTGGATGCGCCAGGACCGGGTATGCGCCCTGCTGGTACCGTATCTGCACGATGTGCTCGGCGTTGACTATAAAAATATCGTGATCCTCATCGCCCTCGGGACCCACCGCGGGCAGACCGAGGAAGAGATGAAAACCCTGGTTTCACCTGAGATCTATGAAAAGGTAAAAGTGGTCAATCACGACCCTCTGGCGAAAGACCTGAAATATGTCGGTACGACGCCCCGCGGCACGGAAGTGTATCTCAATCCCCTGGCGGTTGGCCGCAAGGTGATCCTGGTCGGCGGAACGATCCACCACCTCATGTCCGGATACAGCGGGGGCCGGAAGAGCATCCTGCCCGGCATCAGCGGAAAGAAGACCATAAATCAGAACCATATCCATTCCCTGGTGCCGGATATGCCGAGATCAAACCCTCTGATCGGAATGGGGATCCTGGTGCAGAACCCTGTCAATGAGGACATGAATGACGCCGCCGGGCTGGCAGCCCCTACTTTTGGCATCAATATTGTCATGGACACTCAAACGGGAAATTACCGGCTCATCTGCGGTCATTTCGCAAAAGCCTGGGAAGAAAGCTGCCGCGTGGTGCAGCAGATGATGGGCGTTCCCATTGCGAAAAAAGCGGATATCGTCGTGGTCAGCTGCGGCGGGTATCCCAAGGACATCAACCTGTACCAGGGGGTCAAATCCCTGATCAACGCGGCGGAAGCGGTGAAAGACGGCGGGCAGCTGGTTTTCCTGGCGGAATGCCGCGAAGGCGGCGGCGCAGACGCCTATTTCTGCTGGATCGACTCGCTGCGGCGGGGGACCCTTGATCCGGACCTGCGCAAGGATTTCACCATCTCAGGATATATTTTCTACGCTTCCTGTGAAGCGATGGCAAAAGCGGAGACGCTGATCCTGACGGATATCCCGGTTGAGACGCTGGACGGCATGGGAGCAAAGGTCTTTTCCGACATCGACAGCCTGCTGAAAGAAGTGGATTTCACCGGCAAGGACGTTTATGTGATGCCTTACGGGGGCTATACGGTCCCGTATCTGGAAAATTCTTGACAAGAAAATAGGAATATGCTATTGTATAAAAAACTGTTGAAGCAGAGATCAAACCGTAAGCGCGCTTACAGAGAGCCGGAGGAGCTGGGAACCGGCAGAAAGCGGTGCGGCAAATGGACTGCTGAGGGCGCATGGAACGAAGGTTTACCTTTTAGTATATTGCGACGCAATGCCTGCGTTATCGGGCAAAGAGTGTGATGGCACTCTGCAAAGCCGGGTAATTTCGTATTACCAAACAAGGTGGCACCGCAGACGACAGTCTGTCCTTGATTACAGTTATCTGTATCGGGACGGGCTTTTTTAGTTTCCGGCAGTCCCTGTTTCGCATAAGTCGGGCGTCTTCAGTAAAAAATGATTACAGAAAAAAGAGAGGATGAAAAAAATGAAAAAGATTACTGCAATTTTATTGATCGTTGCCTTGCTGCTGGCTGTCACCGGCTGCGCCGCGGATAAAGCGGATAACGGGCAGGAAGAGGCTGCGGCTCCCGAAGCCATTGAAGTCGGCATCATTCAGCTGGCCGACAACGGGGCCTTTACAGACATGCGCGAAGGCTTTATCAACAGGATGCGCGAGCTCGGATATACCGAAGACCAGATGGTATTCGACTATAAAAATGCCAACGGCGACGCGGCGACTCTGAACTCCATCTGTCAGTCCATGGTGGACGACAAAAAGGATATCATCGTAGCCATCGCCACCCCGGCGTCTCAGGCCATCGTAAACATGGAAAGCGGTATCCCGGTATTCTTCATCTCCGTTGGAAACCCGGTAGGCGCAGGCATCATCACAGACATGAGCACCCCCGATAAGAACGCTACCGGCACATCCAACGCCATTCCCGTCAGCGAGATGTTCAAACTGTCGGATCTGCTTACGCCGGGCTGTGAGACTTACGGGCTCATTTACAACACAGGCGAGGTCAATTCCGTTACGACCATTGAAAAGGCTAAGGAATACATGGACTCAAACGGGTTAAAGTATGAGGAATCCGTTGTGACCGCGTCTTCGGAAGTACAGCAGGCTGCCCAGTCCCTGGCCGGCAAAGTGGACGCGTACTTCATCCCCAACGACAGCATGGTGCAGAGCGCGATGCCGCAGGTTGCCGAAGTGGCGAAGGACCAGAAGATCCCTGTGTACGGCAGTTCCGCGGTCATGGTGGCCTCAGGCGCATTTGCGACAATCAGCATCGACGATATCACCATCGGCAGCATGACGGCCGATATGGCGGACCAGTTCTTAAAGGGCACGCCTATTGAGGAGATCCCCGCCGTAACCGTATCCGACTTCATCACAGTGATCAATACCACCACGGCGGACACCATCGGAGTAGAGATCCCGCAGAATGTACTGGACACCGCCAAGCTTTTAGAATAAGATAAACGTATTGACCGTAACGGCGGGAGGCGGAAACCTCCTGCCGGCTTATGGAACTTTAACGAACGAATTGACCGACAGGAGGCAGCGACAATGACTTTACTGATCGGCTCTATTCAGCTCGGGTTAATTTACGGGCTGCTGGCGCTGGGGATCTATATTTCTTTCCGTATCCTCAATATACCCGACCTGACCGCTGACGGGAGCTTTACCCTGGGGCTGTCGGTATCGGCGGCCCTGACGGTGGCGGGCCATCCGTTCCTGGGCATCCTGCTTGCCATTATAGCCGGAGCTGCCGCAGGTTCGGTGACGGGCTTACTGCAGACCAAGCTGGGGATCCATCCCATACTGGCCGGGATCCTCACCATGAGCGGCCTGTACAGCGTTAACCTTTATATTCTCGGCAGCCGGTCCAACCTGTCCCTCATCGGCAGTGAAACCGTTTTCAGCAGAATGCTCGACAGCCTTTCCATGTGGGACAAGGAGCAGGTAAAAACCGTCATTCCGCTGATATTCTGCTTTGTTTGCGCCGGCTTCCTGATCTACTTTTTCAAGACGCATCTCGGCCTGTGCATCCGGGCCACCGGAAATAATGAAGATATGGTCCGGACCTCCTCCATTAACGTCGACGCCATGAAAATCACTGCAATGGGCGTATCCAACGCGTGCGTCGCGCTGTCCGGAGCGGTGCTTGCCCAGTATCAGGGCTATGCCGACATCAGTTCCGGGATCGGGATCCTGGTGGTGGGGCTTGCTTCCGCCATCATCGGAGAAGCCGTAGTCGGGCGCCGTTCCGTGACGATGGGACTGCTTTCGGCAATTATCGGTTCACTGATTTACCGGTTCATCATAGCCGCGGCGCTTTCGTCGAACATTTTCCCCGCATATGCGCTCAGGATCGTATCGGCGGTGATCGTTGTGATCGCGCTGTCGATACCGGTGGTCAAAAACCAGATCCAGCTGAACGGTATGAGAAAGAGGGCGCAGAGAGATGCTTGAAATACTGAACGCAACGAAAACCTTTTTAAAGGGAACACCAAATGAACATACCGCCATCGACGACGTGAGCCTTATTCTGGCTGAGGGCGAATTTGTCACCATTATCGGTTCCAACGGCGCTGGGAAGTCGACACTTTTCAATGCCGTAGGCGGGAGCTTCTGGCTGGACCGGGGCAGGATCCTGCTCAACGGAGAGAATATAACCTACCAGCAGGAACACAGGCGGGCGGCCGTCATCGGGCGTCTCTTCCAGGACCCCATCAAGGGCACCGCTCCCGATATGACCATTGAGGAGAACCTTGCCCTTGCCTACAATCGCAGAATGTACAGCGGGCTCCGCATCGGCGTGCGCCGCAGCGATGTGGAGGTTTTTCAGGAAAAGCTTGCCGGGTTCGGCATGGGGCTGGAAAACCGCATGAAGACCAAGGTGGGGCTTCTTTCCGGAGGACAGCGCCAGGCGCTGTCCCTACTGATGTCAACCATCGGAAAACCGCTTCTTTTGATGCTGGATGAACATACCGCGGCGCTGGACCCGGCCTCTGCGGAAAAGGTCCTGCAGATCACCAAAGAAATCGTCAGCCGGGAGAATCTTACGACCATGATGATCACCCACAATATCCATTCCGCCCTGAAGACCGGGACCCGAACCATCATGCTGGACAGCGGGAAGATCATCCTTGACATCTCGGGAAAGGAACGGGAAGAAATGACCGTCGCCCGCCTGCTGGAGCTGTTCTCCCAGAAAAGCAGCAACGCGCTGGACAACGACCGGATGCTGCTGACTAAAAGCCGGGATATACAGAATTGATATAAAAGGGGCCGCCATCGGGGCGGCCCTTTATGAATACTTTATCTTGCCATCTTGTAGATTTCTACGATATCCTGCCAGTGCAGCTTCTGTAAGCCGCCCAGCGGCATTTCTCTTTCCGTTCCGTACCAGGTAGCCTTTTTGCCCATCTCTTCAAAGGGGGCGTCTTCGGGTATCCCGAGTTCCCTGAGGGTGACCGGCAGGCCAAGGGACTTGAAGAAGCTCTCCAGCCGGTTGATGCCTTCATGTACGATGGCTTCCGGATCCCGGAAGGATGCCTGGACTCCCATGACGTTCACGGCAAACTGGACGAACATATTGACATTCGTCTTATATACATAACGCATCCACGACGGCGTCATGACGGACAGCCCCGCACCGTGGGCAACGTCGTAGAGGGCGGAAAGCTCGTGCTCCATCCTGTGGCTGGCCCAGTCCGTGACCCTCCCCAGGCCCAGCAGGCCGTTATGCGCGACGGTACCCGCAAAGGAGACCTCCGCCCAGGCGTCGTAATTTCTCTTGTCTTTCATGAGAACGGCGCCGTTCTTCATGATCGTCTTCAGCACGCTTTCACAGAGTCCGTCAGTCAGATCCGTGTTGACTGTATTGGTAAAGTAGCGCTCAAAAATATGGCTCATCATATCGCAGATTCCGTTTGCGATCTGGTGTTCGGGCAGTGTATAGAACAGTTCCGGATTCATGACGCTGAAAAGAGGCCTTACCTTATCGGTTCCGTACGCGAGCTTCAGCTGTTTTTCGTCGTCCGAGATCACGACACTGTCGCTGGATTCAGAGCCGGTGGCCGGAAGCGTCAGGATCGTCGCAATGTCAATCACCTTGTCAATGGGCTTCTTTGTAAGGAAATAGTCCCAGACATCCCCGTCGTAAGGCACGCCCATGGCGATGGCCTTCGCCGAGTCGATGACGCTGCCTCCGCCTACGGCAAATATGAAGTCGATCTTTTGCTCCTTGCAGATTTTTACCCCCTCCCGGACCAGCGAAAGCCTGGGATTGGGTTTCACGCCGCCCAGTTCAACATACTCCACTCCGGCGTCCTTCAGGGATTTTACAACGTCGTCATAGAGGCCGCTTTTTTTGATGCTCTGGCCGCCGTAATGGAATAGAACCTTGTCGGCATAAGGCTTGATCAGCGCTCCGACCCCTTTGTGCGTATCCTTTCCGAAGACAATGCGCGTCCTGTTTTCATAACTAAAGTTTTCCATGCAATTCATCCTTTCCTGCTTCTGTAATCCTAATAAGTAAAAACAACCGATTATTTCATGGGCTGTACTCTGCATCCCACACCATATTATGGTAAATAATAAACATCAAAGCTATTATATCC
>DATMXY010000231.1:0-5676 GCA_035561275.1 Anaerovoracaceae bacterium
CTTGCGTAATATGTTTTCAAAAGAATTCAAGGCCTGCCGGACAACTTTCAGCACAGCAAAGGAGAAGGATATGAACAAATATGTACCACTCAATTCTTTAGAAATTCCGCGATTTGCGGAAGTCAAAACATTTATGAGGCTTCCGAACGTAAAGACGGTGGAGGACATCGACTACGCTGTCATCGGCGTGCCTTTTGATACGGCTTCAACATATCGGACCGGTTCCCGGTTCGGACCCTCGGCGGTCAGAGAGATATCATCGCTGATTAAACCGTACAATGTACCGCTGGATATCAACGTTGTAGACTGGCTTTCCGGTGTGGATTACGGCGATATTCCGGTGGTCCCTGGTTATATCGAGGATACGTACGCGCGGATAGAGGCCGGATTGACTCCCATTGTCACAGCCGGGGTCATTCCCATCTGCCTGGGCGGGGACCATTCCATAACTCTGGGTGAATTAAGAGCTGTTGCAAAAGTGCACGGGCCGGTGGCGCTGGTACACTTTGACTCCCATTTTGACACCTTGGATTCCTACTTTGGGAATAAGTACAATCACGGTACGATGTTCAAGCGGGCATTGGAGGAAGGGCTGATCGATGTGGAGCACTCTATTCAGGTTGGCATGAGAGGGACCTTTTACTCGCGTGATGATCTGATCGGTTCGGAAGATCTGGGCTTTCAGGTGATCACGACGTTTGATATGAGAAAGCTGGGCATTCAGGAGGTGATGAGACAGATAAGAGAAAGGGTCGGCGGCGCAAAGGCATTTTTTACCTTTGACATCGATTTTGTTGACCCGGCTTACGCACCTGGAACAGGGACGATAGAAGTCGGAGGATTTACCAGTTATGAAGCGTTGGACATGGTACGGGAACTGAAGGATATTAACTTTGTCGGTTATGATATGGTAGAAGTCCTGCCGGCTTTTGATCAGTCCCAGATCACAGCCTTCCTGGGCGGTAATATCGTTTTCGAATTTATTTCTATCATAGCTCATCAGAAGAGAAAAAAGGAGGGGAATCAAAGATGACCTGTAAAATGCAGGAAATGACCTGGAATGATTTTGACAAAATAAGGCGGGATGGAATCGTCGTATTGCCCGTCGGTTCAACAGAACAGCATGGACCTCATCTGCCGCTTTCCGTCGACGCCATCATTTCCGGAGGATTATCCGAAATGGTAGCGGAAGAGGTGGGCGGAGCGGTTGCACCTGCGATATGCTACGGTTACAAGTCGGCGCCGTTGAGCGGAGGCGGACCGTTGTTCCCCGGCACGCTTGACCTCAACGGCGTCACCTTGATAAACCTGGTCAGCGACGTTTTAGAAGAGCTCATCCGCGACGACGTAAAGAAAATTCTGATCCTCAACGGACATTATGAGAACGAAGCCTTTATCCTGGAAGCGGTCGACCTGATTTCGAGGAAATATCCGCAGGTAAAGATCGTGGAAGCCAGCTGGTGGGACCAGATCTCAGAGACCGTCATGGACAAAGTGTTCGACGAAGTGCCGTTCCCGGGATGGGCGCTGGAGCATGCCGCCGTCGCGGAAACCTCTCTGACTTTATATTTCAGGCCGGACCTCGTTCATATGGACCGACTGGTGGAGGACGGAGTGAAAGAAGAGCTTACTTACAGCGTTTATCCCGCGCCGAAGGAAATCGTTCCGGTAACAGGTCTGCTTGCCACGGCAAGATCAAGCTCGCCGGAAAAAGGGAAACTGCTGGCACAGGATATCTGCAGAAAATACTGTGAGATATTGAAAAGGGAGTTTGAATGACGGCGTCAGTCCCCCCTTCTTAAGTGGCGAGTTACAATCCCCGACTGACGCCTACGGTTTCGGGTTACGGCAAGTGAATTTCCGAAACCCAAAACCGTTCGTTCAACGATTTGAGTGCCGTGCGATTTGCCGCAGGCGAATCGCACAGGGCTATTCAAATCAAACAAGTTGATTTGAATTATAATTAAAAAGGAGGATTACCATGAGCAAAAGTACAGGGTCTTATAACAAGCCCTTTAGGGACTCCGAAAAGGACGGAGCACAAAGAAGGCTGGAAGAGCTGGGGTATAAGCAGGAATTGAACCGGAATCTGTCCGTTACGGAGAACGTGGTGATGGCGCTGTCCAACGTATCTCCGCTAATGGCTGCATTCGTGTATGCTCTGGCGGCTTTTGCCACAGTTGGCGTGGCCACGGCCCCGTCCGCAATTTTACAGGGAATCAATGTCATCTTCATCGGCTTTATTATCGCTGAACTCGGTTCCATCTATCCGGTTTCGGGAGGGCTCTATTCGATCATCAGCTATATATTGCCGAAACCTCTCGTATTTGTGGCGGTGTTTACCTTTATGGTGCAGGCGTTCATTTATCCGCCTTCCATCGCGCTGGGCGTCGGGCAGTATCTGCAGATCCTTTTCCCGCAGCTGCCACAAAGTCCGCTTGCCACCGGAATCATTGCTGCGATTACCTTTATCATCGCTCTGTTCATCGGATTGAGCAGCATTGTAACCAATAACCGGCTTGCAAAGATACTTCTGCTTCTTCAGATGGCCGTTATTGCGGTATTTCTTGTGGTCTGCTTTGCCCACCCCCAGAGATCTCTGATGGACGTGGTCTTTTCACCGGTTACACTGAATGCGGACGGCATGGGACTTTCTCCGGTCAGTTTCGGCGGGATCCTGATGGGTCTTGGGATTCTGGTTGCTTCCATTGACGGTTATCCCGCATCCCTCGGATTTTCCGAAGAGACCAAAGGTTCCTGCAAAAACATAGGAAAAGCGGCGTTCATCTCCGCCTTATCCACGGCGCTCATCATTGTGATCGTTCTGGTCATGGGTATTATTGCAGCGCCTGATCTGCAAAAGTTTCTGAGCGATCCGTCTCCGCTCCTGTATACTGCAAACGCATATTTGGGATCTACCGGAACAGTCCTTGTCAACGTCGGAATCATTATTGCCTCCTTCAGCTGTCTTGTGGTCATTATAAACTATATGGCAAGAGTAATCTATACCGGCGGGAGAGATGGGATCTGGCCGAAAAAGGTCAATGAATTTCTGACCAAGGTTTCCGTCAAAGCACAGATCCCCTGGGCAGCCACCACCCTGATCGCCATTGTCGGCTGCCTGCTCGTATTTTATTCGAACCTGATTCAGCTCGTAATCTGGGGAGGCGCCGCCGCCGCGACCGTGTATGTGCTTATCGCAATCGGCGCCTTGAACAGCAGAAGGAAGGACAAAGAAATAACAAGACCGTTCAGGATGCCGTTTTTCCCGCTGCCGCCGATCATTGTCATCATACTCCTCGGAATTGCGATCAGCTCGCAAACTCCGGATGTACTTCTGGCGGTAGGAATCTTAATCCTGATATCCCTCGTATATTATTTCGCATATATAAGGCCGAGAGATGCAAAGGAGGAGAGGTCGCATGCCGAATAAGGAAAGAGTGGCTCTGATCGCAGGAGTTGAAAACCGTATCGGCGCCGCTGTCGCTGAAAAATTAAAGGGTTCCTGCTGGAAGGTAATCGGAGTCGATATCCTTCCGAAAACAAGCTTGACCGGAAAGCTGGATGAATACGTATCACTTGACATGACAGAGCGCGAGATATTCAAGGAGTTGGTTGCCGGATTGGAAAATACGTACGGAGCAATTGATATGCTTTTTTGCGCCACCGGCTTTGAAGCGGAGCGGCAATGCGGAAGCTTCCTGGAAACCTCCATAGAGCAGTGGCAGAAATGCCTGAACGGCTGGCTTAGAAGCAGTATCAACGCCTGTGCGGCGGTTGCTCCCGGCATGGCGGCACGAAAAGAAGGAAGGATCGCGATTCTTTCTCCGGATTATAGTAAAGCGGAGGGGGAAAACATAATGGCTGCGACAGGCGCCGGCACGCTCCATGGCTTTGCAAAAAGCTTCGGCGTGGAAATGGTAAAGGAAAATGTGCTTGTAAACTGCATCTGGCCCAATACGCCGTATGACGAGGACGCGATCGCGGCTGCCGTACACTTTCTTGCGGAGAGCGGGAATTACGTTTCGGCGCAGGTTATTTCACTGAAAGGCCGTGAGCAGGGAGGTGAAAAAAATGATCAGATATGAAGAACTGAAGGACAAAGTCGTTCTGGTTACAGGCGGGACCCAGGGAATCGGGGAGGCGGTATCGAAGTATTTTGCGGACCAGGAATCCAAAGTTGCCATTAACGGAAGGAAACTGGATGAGAAGGTCCGGAAGGTCCTTGATAAGACAGGCGCATATCCGGTTATGGGGGACATTTCCGATCCGGAAACGGCAGTTCGCATCGTTGAGGATACCATTGAAAAATATGGCAGGATCGATGTATTGGTAGCCAATGCGGCCGGAATGAGCATGAAGCCCTTTTTAGAGCAGGATGAAAAGGAATGGTGGGAACAGGTACATATTAATCTGACAGGCCATATCGCGTGCATCAAAGCAACACTGCCAAATATGATCGCTAACGGAGGCGGAACGATCATCATCGTAAGCTCCTTTTTCGGCAGCCTCGGCTGGAACAACGCCACGGGATACGGTTCGTCCAAGAGCGGACTGCTGACCTTGGGCCAGCATCTATCAAAGGAATTTGCAAAGGACAATATCAGGGTTTGCATCATTATCCCGGGAGTCATCCGGACGCCTCAGCTTAATGTCGACGCTCAGGATCTGGGGATTTCCTATGATGAGGTATGTGACATGTATGCAAAGGATATCGCAATGGGCAGGCTCGGGAAGCCGGAAGAAATCGCCGAGATGGCCGTATTCATGGCTACGGACGCCGGCGGACGCGGATTGAGCGGAAGACATATTCAGGCGAGCGGCGGAGAATACAGAACAACGCCGTATTACGTTTAAACCGGAATAAATATAATGTGAAGTTGGAAAGGAGTTGTTTTCAGTGGGTAAATTGGACAACAGAGTGGCTGTCATCACAGGAGGAAGCCGGGGAATCGGAAAAGGGATCGGATTAGCGTTTGCAAAAGAAGGCGCCAATATCGTATTTTCTTATCGGGTCAATGAGAAGGCCGCGGCAGAGACGGTAAAAGAAATCGAAGCACTGGGCGTTAAAGCGCTGGCTGTTAAAGCTGATTCAGGCAATGTGAATGACGTGATCAATATGAGAGATATCGTGGAGCGGGAATTCGGCAAGATCAATATATTGGTGAATAACGCCGGGACGATTGGGCTTGAGGTTCCGGTCGTTGACATGGAAGTTGAGGAATGGGATCGGGTCATCAATACGGATTTAAGAGGAGTCTTTTTAAGCTGCAAATATTTCATTCCGTTAATAGCAAAGGAGGCAGGTTCCCCGGTAGGCAAGGTGATCAACATTTCATCGGAGCTCTCAAAAAAGGGCCGTGCATGTTATGGCCACTATGCAGCTGCAAAAGGCGCTGTCAATTCCTTCACCATGTGCCTTGCACTTGAGCAGGCGCCGGATATCCTCGTAAATATCGTTGCCCCCGGACCGATCGAAACCGACATGATCCTTGCAGATATGGAACCGGAATGGGTTGAGAAGGAAAAAGATATACCTTTAAGAAGACTTGGAACCGTTGAGGAGATCGGAGCCGCTGCACTGCTGCTTGCATCGGATGACGGAAATTTCTTCTGCGGCCAGTTTGTAAGCCCGAATGGGGGCGCTGTATTCTTTTAAGAAAATGACTTCATATG
>DATMXY010000232.1:0-4124 GCA_035561275.1 Anaerovoracaceae bacterium
ATTGACTGATACTTATCCGACAAGGAGGATATGATGGTTAAGGTTATTGGTATAGGTGATAATGTGGTGGATAAATATCTCCATCTTGGGCTTATGTTTCCCGGCGGCAACGCGGTCAACGTGCCTGTGTTTATGGCAAAAGCCGGCGCCGAGGCGGCGTATCTGGGACATTTCGGTACGGATAGAGCCGGCGTACATATAAAGTCCGTGCTGGCGCAGCTGGGGATTTCTCTTTCCCATTCTCTGGTGAAAGACGGCCCTAACGCTTACGCAAGCGTAACCGTTGTAAACGGAGAAAGGGTATTCCTCCATGAGGAATGCAGCGCAACCATTTCTCACGGAATATCCCTGTCACGAGAGGATCTCGACTACATATCCGGCTTCGATGTGATACATACGAGCATTTACAGCGATATCGAGGATCAGCTTCCGGCGCTCAGGGAAACAGGCGTACCCATTTCCTACGACTTTTCGGAAATAGAATGCCGGGACTATTTTGAAAGCATTTATCCCTATGTGACCTATGCGTTTTTTTCAGCCGCCGATATGAGCAGAAAGGCAATTGAGGATTTTATTCGTCACGTAAGCAGGCAAGGCCCCCGCTATGTTATGGCAACCAGAGGTGCGGCGGGCGCCCTGCTTTTTTTTAATGGGGAGTTATATGAACAGCCTGTGGTTGAGACTCAGGTGGTGGACACCATGGGAGCGGGCGACTCTTTTATCGCGGCGTTTTTAAAGGCTGTTCTTGAGGGAAAGGAGGTAACGGAGGCTTTGCGGGCGGGCGCCTTGAGCGCTGCCCAAACCTGCACCTATCAGGGCACTTTCGGGTATGGGATTGAAATCGGGTAATAAAAGAGGATTGCAAACAACCGTATAAGAAAGAGGAGGATTGTAAAATGAGGAGCAAGAAAAAAACATTTGCCATTTTGCTGTCGGTTCTGCTGGTCCTGTCCCTTGCCGGCTGCGGCGCCAGCGGCAGTAAAACGGCCGACGGAGAGGATATCGTAACGCTGCATTTCCTGCACAAATGGCCTCAGCCTGAGTATGTATTCTATTTTGATGAACTTGTCGCAAGCTTTGAGGAGGCGCATCCCGATATCAAGATCGAGGTGGAAGCATACGAGGACGAATCCATCAAGGATAAGCTGAGGATCCTAATGGGCGCCAGCGACGCCCCGGATATCTTCTTTTCCTGGAGCGGGGAATTCGCGCAAAAATTCATAAGAAACAATGCCGTATTGGATCTGACCCCGTACCTGGAGGAGGATGCGGCCTGGAAGGACAGCATCATGGAAGCGGGACTGGAGCCCTTCAGCGACGGCCAGGGGCATTACTACGGGATCCCGCTTCGGATCAACGGTAAATTTTTCGTCTACAACAAGGATATCTTTGATCAAGTCGGGGTCACCGTTCCCACCACCTATGATGAGTTCCTTTCCGTCTGCGAGCAGATCAAGCAGGCCGGGATCACGCCCATCGCGTTCGGGAATATCGAGCCCTGGGCCGGCTGCCATTACATAACTACGTTCAATCAAAAGCTTGTGAATGATGAAACACGGAGATCGAATTATTACTACAAGACAGGAGAATTTACCGATCCCGGATATGTAAAGGCTCTGTACCTGCTGAAGGAACTCAACGACAAAGAGTATTTCAACTACGGCTCCAACGCCATCGAACATAATATGTGCTATGAAACCTTCGGACTCGGCCAGCAGGCCATGTTCTACGTGGAGCTGGAGGAGTTCAAGGATATCAATAAAAACGTGGAAAACTGGGGATTTTTCCCGATGCCCGCCATTCCCGACGGCGCGGGGAATCAAAACTTCATCACGGGAGCACCGGATGGATTCATGGTTTCCAAGAATACCGAGCATCCCGAGGAAGTGGTGACCTTCCTGAAATATATGACAAGCATGGAACAGGCGACAAAGCTCGTCAATGATCTGGGATGGCCCAGCCCCGTCAAGGGAGCCGTGGAACAGGCAGGCGGCGCGCTTCCCCAGACTGTGGAAGGGATGAAGATCCTTTCCAAAGCGGAAGGCATGGCCCTGTGGCTGGATACGGACATCAATATCAGGATCTCGGATGTGTGGCTGCCAGGGATACAGGAAGTGATGAACGGCACGAAAACACCGGAACAGCTGATGCAGGAAGTGGACGCAGTGGCAAAGAAGGTAGCGGCAGAGGAAGAATAAGCCGTTTCCGGATAAACCGGAACTTTCGTACAGAGGGAGCTTTTGTTCCCTCTGTACGCGAGGCGGTTTTATTTGCCGGCTAAAGGAGGAATAGATATGAGTCTGTACGGCAATAAGAAGACGATCCTGCTCTATCTTTTGCCCACCCTCCTGGTCCTCGGGATATTTGTGTACTATCCGATGGTTCTGAATATTTTCTACAGCTTTTTCAAATGGAGCGCGTTTTCAGAGAAAAAGATCTTCGTAGGGATAGAAAACTACGTGAGAGTATTGCAGGATCCGGTGACCTGGACCGCTTTAAAAAACAATATCCTGTACGCGGTGATTTCCGTCGTTTGCCAGTGCGGGATAGGCCTGATCCTTGCCGCCGCTCTGGAAGAGGTCATGCTTAGAAAGTTTCAAAAATTTTTCCGGAGCGTGCTGTTTATTCCCTCCGTCATTTCGGTTTCCGTGATCGGTCTGCTCTGGCAGCTGATTTACAACCCGAATATCGGTATCGTAAACGCATTTCTGGCGCTGATCGGAAAGCCTGAGTGGCAGCATGTGTGGCTGGGAGAAAGCGGCACCGCGATCTTTGCCATCATCTTTGTGTCTCAATGGCAGTATACGGGCTATATCATGCTTCTCTATCTTGTGGGCCTTCATAAAATTCCAAGCGAGCTCTATGAGTCCGCGGTGATAGACGGCGCAAATCCCATCCACAAGTTCTTATACATCACGGTGCCCCAGCTGAAGGAGACCATCCTCGTCGTAACGGTCATTACGGTCATCGGCGCGTTCAAGGTTTTCTCGGAGGTATATATCATGACCAGCGGCGGCCCGGGACGGTCGTCGGAGGTGCTGGCGACCACGATGTACCGGTCCGCTTTCCGAAATGACGAGATGGGTATTGCCACGGCAATGGCGGGCATTATTTTCGTGATCACGTTCATATTTACGTTTTTCCAGATAAAACTGGCAAAGACAGGTCAGGATTAGGGAGGGGAAGGAAATGAGGATTTCAGACATCATTGCCAGGATCCTGCAGGGAGCGGTCATGATTTTTCTTGCGGTTTTCACACTCTCAATCATTTATCCGCTGGTCTGGATGGCGATATCAGGATTTAAAACGAAATCGGAACTGTTCACCGACACCTGGGCCTTTCCCACCGAATGGTCTTTTGCAAATTATATTAAGGCGTGGGAATACGGCGTTGCAAACTACCTGGTAAACAGTATCATCGTAACCTCGGCCACGGTGGTGCTGACCATATTTGTCAGCGCTTTATGCGCTTACGTGCTCAGCAGATTTGAGTTCAAATATAAAAATCTGGTATTCCTGTTTATCCTGGGAGGAATGATGGTCTCGCCGGAGGTGGTCCTGATCTCCCTGTACAAACTGCTCCAGGTAATGCATCTGTATGATACCTATCTGGCGCTGGTCCTGACCTATACGGCATTCCACGTCTCCTTTACCGTATTCCTGATGAGGTCTTACATCTTATCCATACCGAAGGAGATCGAAGAATCCGCGGTGATAGACGGCTGCGGGATGTTCATGGTATTTCTGCGGATCATCTTGCCCATAAGCCGGCCCATTATCGCCACCTCGGCGCTTCTGGCCGCGATGGCGGCATGGAACGAGTTCATGTTCGCACTGGTCTTTATGAAAACCAATACGATGCGTACGCTCCCCGTGGGGCTGGTGAATCTGCGCGGAACTTTTACAACGGACTGGCCGGTTTTGCTGGCTGCCCTTTCCATTTCCGCGCTGATCATGATCGTGGTATTTCTTGTATTTCAAAAGCAGCTTGTGCGGGGGCTGACGCAAGGGGGCATCAAGGGCTGAACGGCGGCGCCGGCTGTAATGCCGTCCGCTCATTCGCGGACCCCGCCGCCGACATCGCCGTCTGAATCAGCTTGCCCTATTTATTCAAAAATAACAAT
>DATMXY010000233.1:0-3173 GCA_035561275.1 Anaerovoracaceae bacterium
CCAGTGTTATAACGCATAAGCGGAAAATTTTCGAATTGCCTTATTTCTATGAAGGGAGTTTTTCAGTATGTATGCAAAGGATAAAATATGGATCGGAACGGGCATTGCCCCGGCTTATCTCCTGCCTCAGATGGCCAACCGTCACGGCCTGATCACCGGCGCCACCGGCACCGGCAAAACCGTTACCCTGAAGGTTTTGGCAGAATCCTTCAGCGACCTTGGCGTGCCTGTTTTTCTGGCCGATATCAAGGGAGACCTGGCGGGACTGGCCGTGAAGGGAACGGCAAACCCCAAATTGGAGGAACGCGCCGCCCAATTGGGTGCGGACGGCTTTTCCTATAGATCCTTTCCCGTCCAGTTCTGGGACCTGTTCGGCCAGGACGGGCATCCGGTCCGCACCACCGTATCCGAAATGGGCGCCCTCCTGCTGTCAAGGATCATGGGCCTGAACGATACTCAGACCGGCGTTCTGAATATCGTCTTTCGCATCGCGGACAAAAAGGGCCTGCTTTTGCTGGATCTGAAGGATCTGAAAGCCATGCTGCAGTATGTCGGCGAGAACGGCGGCGAATTTACCCTGAACTACGGAAACATCTCCAAACAGACTATCGGGGCGATCCAGAGATGTATGCTGGCGCTGGAGGATCAGGGCGGCGAGCTTTTCTTCGGTGAACCGGAACTGGATATCCTTGACTGGATGAAGACAGCCTATGACGGCCGTGGCTATATCAATATCCTGCACAGCGTCAGGCTTTATCAGAGTCCGTCTCTTTATTCCACCTTCCTGCTCTGGATGCTCTCGGAGCTATTTGAAAACCTTCCGGAAGCCGGTGACCTGGAAAAACCGAAAATGGTATTTTTCTTTGACGAAGCGCATCTTCTGTTCAACGACGCTCCCAAGTCCCTGCTGGAGAAGATCGAGCAGGTGGTAAGGCTGATCCGCTCCAAAGGGATCGGGGTCTATTTCGTTACGCAGAACCCCATGGATCTGCCCCAGAACGTCCTGAACCAGCTGGGGAACCGCATCCAGCATGCCCTGCGCGCATATACGCCCGCAGAAAGGAAAAACGTCGAAGCGGCGGCGGAATCCTTCCGGCCGAATCCCGCCTTTGACACGCCCACGGCCATCACGGAGCTTGCCACCGGGGAAGCCCTGATCTCCTGCCTGGACGAGGACGGACGACCCGGCGTGGTGGAACGCGCATTCATCCTGCCCCCGCAAAGCCAGGTGGGCGCCATCGACGAAGCAGTGCGGGAACAGATTATAGCCACATCCGCCATAAGGGGTAAGTATGAACGGGAAGAAGACCGTGAGTCCGCGTTCGAACAGCTTCAGGATATTAACCGCAGGGAGACCGAAAAAATGGAACGAAGATCATCATCCGGCCGGGGTTACGTTCGCCAGACGCCTTTGGAAAAGGCGGCCAACGCGGTATTCAGCACCGTAGGCCGCGAGGTGGGGAGGACGCTGATCAGGGGCATCCTGGGGTCGCTGAAAAGATAACTGTTTTAAAAAAAGAATCTTAAAGATAGCGTCAGAGCGCCTGGTCCATACGGCAGATGTCCAAGATGGCCTGGGTATATGTTTCTCCAATGAGCAGCAAATCCTCGATAAGCATAAACTCATTGGATTGATGCAGCATGGTGTCCACCTCCGGCACTGCAACACCGGTGGAGACAGCTCCCTCAATATAATGGGCATAGCTTGCGCCGATGCTGGTACAGCAAGCCGCGGGGCGACCATAATACTCCTCATAAATCCCTCTGACCTTCTGTACTAGCGGCGTATTCTCCGGGACATAATGGGCGTCATCCATAACGCTGGAAATGACTGTAAAGCCGCCTTCCCGCAGTGCTTTATCGATGACGCTGCTGTAATTTTCCGGTTTGGCGATAAGGGGGCCGCGGGAATCCAGCTTGCAGCGGACCTCCGTTTCCGTCATGCTGCAAACCGTAAAGTTCGTCTTTGTGCAACCCATGACCTCATCACGTACCGTCAGCTCAAGTCCGGTGCCAGCAAGATCGCCGTAAGGGAAAAGGCGGCTCAGGGACCGGATCGCCCTTGTGCCAGGGCAATCTGCCAACGGCAAGGAGGCCAGCAGCGAAACAAGCGCCGTCTGTGCATTGCGTCCCAGCTCCGGATGCCCGATGTGTACGCCGCGGCCTTCCGCTTTAATGCACACACCGACCCCGATAACGAAAGTCCCGATGCGGAATAAATACCTTGTTTTTCGGTGGCTAACCGGTACAAATAAATAAGGAATATGCGCAAATTTATTTCGGCAGCTGAGAAATGACTCAAAGACTCTTTCATGAAACTATGACACAACAATTTGTACAAGTTACCGGACTGATTGCCGAAAACCCTATTTCCGAAAATCCTATAAAACTCCACGAGCTATAGAATAAACTCCTTGAAATAGCAAAAAAGGAGCTGTCTCGCCGCGATTTATTCGGAATTTGAGACTGCCCCATGTTTTCAGTATTATTATTGAACAATATTATTTAAGTCCAGTTTTTTTGTTTTGTCTTTCTTTTACCGGCGGCGTTTTTTCCTTTAATAGATCGAGGATCTTTTCACAGGCCAGCTTCTGCGCGTAACTGGAGATTGCCAGTTCAAGAGCCGCCGCGGCAAGCTGCTCCTTTGTATCGTTTTCATCCAGGCGTTCCGCGGTTTCCCGGAAGGCCTTTTCCATTTTCTCCAGGTATTGCTCATAAAAGTCCTTGGCGTCTGCAATGCTGGGCTGCAGCTTCAGCAGTTCATCGGTTTCTCCCACGCTGAGCACCTGTTTCAGCGAGCAGATGGCGGTCAGATAGACTAAATGGTCCCTGGTATATTTTTTTCCGTTCGTTCTCGGAAGAAGCCCGCTTTTAATGTAGTTGTTGATCATGGCGCCGGTAAGCTGCGCGCCGTCGGGCTGCATGGAATGCTGCCGCTTCATATAGCTCAGCACCTGGTCCCTGTACAGCTCGATATCCGGCAGGTTTTCCCAGTCTGCCGGCCGTTCCGCAGCCAATTTTTCTATGAGTTCAGCCAATTCCTTCATTTTTCGCCACCTCTTTTTCTCATTGTTTAAATAATACCACAATCGGGCAAAGATGAAAATAGAAATAAAAGTATTGAAATATTTATAATTGCATAATATAATATTCAATATTACATATTATAGTAT
>DATMXY010000234.1:0-2530 GCA_035561275.1 Anaerovoracaceae bacterium
CTGGAAATATTGCCGATGACCGCGCTCAGCATCATCGCGAATTGAGGTCCGAAGTTCGCCCAGGGAAAGGCGATGCGAACGATAAAATGCCGCTCTTGAACTTCCGCGGGGATTTCTATCTGATAGGCAGGCGTTTCGTAAACGCCGACCACGCGTCCGATACAGCGTTCGCGCACTTCCGGCGTTTCAGCGGGGACTTTCAGCCAGGTCCCGGTGGTCTGTTCGACTGCCAGCGCCGCTGCGAATTTTAGCATGTTGGCGTTGGCCTTGGTGGCGCAGTAATAGGTGGCAATGATAAAACGATCTTCATCCAATGCCTCGGGGAGCTGGCAAATGATAGGGTCGATATACATTGAATCTCCTCCAGTTTGTTTAGTCTAAGGCACCTTTAACTACATGGTAACAGAGGCAAAATAGAAGGCCATATTGAAAATATTTTCAATATTACAGGTATTTATTCATACAAAAAGCTGATGACAAAACGCCATCAGCTTTCCAACCTATACCCGTCTCTATGTTTCTTTTTTCAATTCGCCCTATGCCAGGATAGCCTGAGCCAGCTTTCTATCCACGATCAGAACATCGATCAATTGGCCCTGCAACGCCGCCGCCAAGCTTTGCGCCTTCTGCACCCCGGACACGACGGCGATCTTGCAGGGGATTTTCTTATACGTTTCAATATCAATGGCCAGGGTACGTTCCCTGACATCGCTGTCGCATTCCCGGCCGCCGTCGTCAAAAAAGCGCAGTATCATATCCCCGTAAACACCTTTAGCCTGCAGATCCGCTAGTTCTTCGGGGTTGAGGTATTGTAACCGCGACAGCGGGGAATCCAGTTCCGGATAAAAGGATCCCAGACCGCTGACCGATATGGTCAATTGATCAAACAACGAAAAGACGCGCCGGACGTTGGCTTCCTTTTTAATCGCGGCCAGGCTCGCGACGTTGTCGAAAAGACCGGGGGCGGAAAGCGAATAATAGTCGCCCCCGAAGGCCATGCTCATGCGGGAAACCAGATTATGCACGTCCAGTTCGTAATCACAGCAGGTCAGGCTGCCGTGGAGGGTTACAAAAATAGTGTCCGTCCTCTGGCAGGGATTCAGGTAGTGGACCAGGTAGTACATGGTACCGCCCCAGGCAACGCCCAGTATGTCTTTCGAAGTAATCTTCCGCTGCAAATACCGCGCCCCTTCCAAAGCGACCCTCTGCTTGTCTTTTTCCGGGTCTTCACTATCCCCGGGGGCGGTGGTTACGATTACTTCTTTTAACCCGAACTTTTCCTGCAGCCGGCGTTCCATATCCAGACACTGCTTGTACGGGTCGCGAATCACAAATTCCACGATCCGCTCTTTTTTCGCCCGGCTTATCAGCCTGGAAACTGTAGCCTCAGAAACATTCAGCAGCCCCGCCACTTCTTTTAAAGACTTGTTCTGTTCGAAATAGTAACTGGCAGCTTTTAAGGCTATCCATGTCGATTGATTATACACTTCTCCCTTCATGGATTAAATCACTCCTTGTATACAATTATAAAACTGTATGGGGTTTTTAATCCAGAACCTGCGGGAATAATCTTTAAATTTTCATAACTTGTGAAAATGCGGCTCCATCCGGTCAAAGGTAGCGAAGTATTTTATACCCGCACGGCGAGCCAGCTCCGCTGCGTCGTCCAGGCGATAGGCTATATATTCGGGTGAATGCGCATCGGAACCCAGGGTAACAAATTCACCGCCCAACTGCACATACCGACGCAGCCAATTCTCCCCCGGTATATCCAATCCGCCCAAATGGCGATAAGTGGCAGTATTGATCTCAATACATTTGCCCAGCGGAATAATATAACGAAACAGCGCGTCGATTTCATCCGGCGCATATCTGTAGAATAGCCGGGGATCTTCTTCTCTATGAGCTCCCTTGGACGGAAAATCAATATGCCCTACACTGCTGAACAGTTCCGGGCTGAGCTGCTTGATCCCCGTCAGCACAGAGCCGATATACTCCTTAAACACCTGCGCGAAAGTCTTGCCCTCATAAAATTTTGGATCGAAGGGATCGATATCATTGATGGAATGGGCACTGGCAAGCACAAAATCACAATCAGCCGCCCTGAGTTCCGCCTCCAGTTCGGGAAAATACGCCGGAGCCAGAGCAACGCCCGCCTCCAGACCGAACTTTAATTGCACCCGTTCCGAGGTAAGGCAGCGGAATTGCTCCCGGTAATCATTTATATTCACATGCCATTCCTCACCTCTGTAAAAATGAATTTCCAGATGCTCCGTAAAGCAGATCTCGTCCAGGCCCAGCGCTTCGGCTTGTTTTATCTGCAGGACAGGACTGGTTTGACTGTCGGCGGATATGGACGAGTGCAGATGATAATCACAGCGCATGGCGGAATGCCTCCCTTAGAATAGCTTAATGTTTCCGGCGGCTTCCCTCTTCCTTTAAACAAAATGCCGCCAATATTTTCTCTAAAACCGCCCCCATTTTTCCAGCGCGACGATAATTAGAGAAAGCTTCACAGTCTAATATATAC
>DATMXY010000235.1:0-10864 GCA_035561275.1 Anaerovoracaceae bacterium
AGCTGTCAGTACAGCGCGCTTAATCATAGATAAAGCACGTGGGTATTGCCCTTGAGGACGAATAGACCTCATTGGTAAACTCCCGAAATCCCAGCAGGGAAACCCTGTCCGGTAAAGCCCAGCCAGCAGCCGGTAGCCACCCTTTGGGCCAACAGCGGCAACGCCAAGGTTAAGCGTAAGGGGGCGAGACCATCGAGCCGAAAGGCGCACTGAACCGATCGAGCCACGAAAACAAGTACAAAAGGGAGTGCCGATGCAGTCAAAATTGCAGCAGGCAGAAGCGATGCGACCGATAGGGCAAGGGCGTGTCGCACGCTCCGGGGTCGAAGAGGTTGGCGAGGTGGAATGACAAGGGATGCGGGAGGACAGATGAGACCCTGCAGGTTCCGCGACGGCGGTACGGCTACAAGCGCTGAAACGTGAGGAAACCGGACGACTTGCAGGGAGTCGGATTCGCTCATAGTACCGAAGAAACCCGGCAATGCGGGCGGAGGGAAGGGGCGAACGAGGCATCGGCCCCGGAAGAAAATATTGATGCAGACAGGAGCTGAACAACATTGGTAGAAGAACTAAAGGGGATAAGCGAACAGGTACGCAGACATGCAGGACAGAAAGCCCAAAACCTTGCGAGCAGTATCAACGTCGAAGTGTTGCTTGCGATCCACGAAGAAATGGACGGCAAGAAAGCACCCGGCATTGACGGCGTGACCAAGGCGGACTACACGTTGGGCATCATGCCAAAGATAGAGTCGCTCGTGACTCGGATGAAGCACGAAGCCTACAAACCACAGGCATCCCGGCGGACATATATCGAGAAACCAGGAAGTAACAAGAAGCGACCTCTGGGCATTTCCTGCTACGAGGACAAGCTGGTGGAGACGGCAGTAGCCCAACTGCTGGAAATTGTATACGAGCCGATCTTTAAGGACTGCTCGTATGGCTTCCGGCCGGGGCGCAACTGCCACCAGGCGATCAAGAAGGTAATCAACGAAATCCAAAGCCACAAAGTGAACTACGTAGTGGAAGCGGACATACGGTCCTTCTTTGATATGCTCGACCATGAGTGGCTGATCAAATTTCTGGAACATGATATTGCCGACCGCAAATTCATCAGTATCATACAAAGGCAGTTAAAGGCCGGAATCATGGAAGACGGGAAACATTTGGACAGCGAAGCCGGCACACCGCAGGGCGGATGCGCGAGCACAATACTCGCAAACGTCTACTTGCACTACGTGCTGGATTTGTGGTTTAATGCGGCGGTACGGAAAGGACAGTACAGAGGGGAAGCATACCTGACGAGGTACGCCGACGACTTTGTAGCCTGCTTCCAGTACAAAGAAGACGCTGAGAAGTTCTACGATACACTGGGGAACCGGATGGCGCAGTTTGGTCTGGCGCTCGCGCCGGAGAAAACGCGCATACTGGAATTTGGGAGGTTCGCGGAGCAGAATCGAAGCAACAGGGGAGAGGGAAAGCCGGAAACATTCAGCTTTCTGGGCTTCACCTTCTACTGCAGTAAAGACCGCACACAGAGCCGCTTCCGGGTGAAAGTAAAATCCGACCGGAAGAAAACGGCCTCGAAATTGAAGAAGATGAATATCTGGATCAAGGAACACCGGCACAGGTTCAATGTTAAGGAAATGATCAACAGAATCAACCGGACGCTCCAGGGATACTACAACTACTATGCAGTGACAGACAACCTCGCAAACGTAGCAGCCTTTCGGTTCCACGTGGTGAGGCTGCTGTTCAAATGGCTCAATCGGCGCAGTCAGCGCAAGAGCTATAGCTGGCTCGAATTCAACGATCTTCTCACGAGACTTCCGATTGACACCCCGAAGCTGAAGCATTGTCTGTATGCAACCACACGCTAAAGATGCCCGGGGAGCCGGATGCCTTAATTGGGCACGTCCGGTTCTGATTAGGGGAACTGCGGGTAACCGCAGTCCCTACTAAATCACAGAACGGCCGAAGGACAGATTGCTCTGTCCTTCGGCCGTTCGCGTTTGATTATATCAGGATACCCCTTTTGAATTCCCTTTCATCTAGCCTTCACACCCGGCCGATTATCCCCTTTGTCGATCGGACGTCTGTCTGTTATACTATTCCCTGCCCAGCACATACGGATCTGATGCGGTGCCCGATCCAGATATCACATACAGGTTGGTCGTGCTGACGGCAATGTAAGGCCTGCAACTGTAGCTACCGCCGCGGCTAATGTTTCCGGCGACGGCGCCATCCTTACTTACAAGATATGCCTTAAATGTGCCGTCCGTACCTCCCCACCAGGACCAGCCCGAGGTTGCCAGTACCGTATCCTTGTAACTGCTTGCTAGGTCGTTATACAAGGTAGAACCGCTCACAAGGCCGGAGCCTGTGATCCAGGGATTAGTGGCATTTAAGCTCTTGTAGTAATTTGACGCGGTATCGTACGCATCCGACCAGTTCATCGTGTCGCTGCCACCTGGGCCCTTGATGCGGTTTCTGGCCAGCATCTGGTTGTTTCCGATCTTCTGGAACAGTGCGCCGCCGACGCTGATGTATTCTCCGGTCATAACGGATGTAAACGCTTTTTTTGTGGTCCATTGCGCATACACAGTCATGTCCCCCCATACGACAGTCTGGGCGTTGACCAGGGATCCTCCGGTTGCCTCGGTGCTCCAGTTCAGGAACTGATATCCGCCGCGGGCCGGCGGATTCGGCAATATGCCGATTTCGCTTCCCTTCGGAACAGACATCGTGTTTGGATCCGCCTCCGTAGAGCCGCCGTTTTTATTGAAGGTTACCGTATAAATGGGGATCAGCGCGTATTTCGCGTAAACGGTCATGTCATTCGTTACGAGAGTCGCCGCGTTGAATTCCGTACCGCTGCCGTCAGGCTGCGTGTTCCAGCCGATAAAGCTGTAACCCGGGAAGACCGGCGGCTGAGGCAGGGCTCCAGCGGCCTGCCCCTGATCGACCGGAATGCTGGACGGTACCGCGTCCGTCGTGCCGCCATTCCTGTCAAAGGTCACGGTAAAGGTCGGGAGCGTCGAACCGACGACGCGGACGGTCGGAGATCCGCCTTCCGGTGCAGTCACTCTGAGCAGGATGCTCCCGATGACGTCCTCCGCATAACGGTCCGTCACTTTCAGCCTGTAGTAGGCCGACATCGGGCCGGTTCCATTCGCGCGGACCGTGATTTTGTTTTCGCCGTCGAAGGAATACTCCAGGTCGAGATCGTCGCTTGTGTAACCGTATTCCAGTTCCGCCGTATATTTCAGGTTTGTCTGACCGGATCCGAGATTCTGATAGGAACCCTCAACGACGTTTTCCCAGCCGCTGCTGTCGGCATAGCCCACATTCCTTCCGTAGTTTGTGGAAATGACCACCTCGTCGTCGCTTCCGCCCTGGCTGAGTATGATCTGCAATGGGTTAGTCAGGTCTCCCGTCATGTTGTTTATAAAGTTTACGGCGCCCGTATTCCCAAGCACCAGCGTGCCGGAGTTGTTCACCTTTGTTCCCGAAGCGGACAGGGTAAGCCGTTTGCCGTCCTGTACGATCAAAGTGGAATTGCCGCTCCAACTGCCGCCGGTCATGTCAGTGTCGCCGTCAAGCTGTACAGTACTGTTGGAAAAAGTAACATCCGTAAGCACGATCTTATCGGGAGCGGGGGCGCTGAGCTTCACACTGCTCGCCGCCTGTGTATTTCCGGTAAATACCGTATTTGAGATGGTCGTCTTATTCCGGGAGGCAACGGTTATACTCCTGTCCGGAACGGTATTTCCATTCAGCGTGAACCGGGAATCCTTGATATTGATATCCCTGTTTCCCGGCCAGGCGGTGATATTCTGCGTCGAATCCAGCGTGATGGACCCACCCGCGTTCAATGTGCTCTTAAATGCGCTGACATGCCCGAACGGTGAAAGCACAATGTCACTGCCCGCGTCGAGGGCGGTATAATTCTGCATGGTAACGTCGCCTCTGCCGTCCGTCTGCATGCGGATCTTTCCATATGGAACGGTAAGGGTCGGCCCGTAGTTTATCATCCGCGGCATGCCGTCGGATTCGTAAATCGCAGACCCCGAAGAGATGGCGATATATTGATACAGGACGACGCTTCCGTCCATGGCCTTCATATTGATATCCGAAGTATTGTTTACCTGGATATCCGTAGCCAGGTTAATGCTCTTATCCGCTGTCCAATCGATTTTGTCGCTGCCATTCACAACAATGGGTCCAACCCTTGCGCCCGGAGCCGCTCCGATCATCATGGGCACATAGAGGGAACCGCCTGACGGATCCAGCGTTACATCCGGCAATGTGGGATCCTGGAACGTCACCGCCGTGTTGAAGCCTTTCAGCAAAGGCCAGTAAAAGTCCGCTTTGTTCACGATGACGTCGGTATCCGCCGCATAGGTGACATCCGAGTTTTTATCCACCCAGGCAAATACGCCGGCACGCCATTCTTCGCCCAATACGTAGATCGTATTGTTGCTGCGCACCTCGTTTCCCCTGATGCCGTGGATGTCGACCGGCGTCACCGTAAATACGATATACCGGTTCGCAAGCTTGGATAGGTCGGTCAGTTCCTGCGGGGGCGTGATCAGCCCGGGGAACAGGATCATCTGATAGTCTTCAGGGAAGACCGGGTCCGGATCCCCTTCTTTGGAAATGTACCATTTAAATAAATTGGTATACCAGTTGGGATCCGTATTTGCTGCGACTTTGCCGGTAAGGACCGGCTTGGGCGTCTTCTTCAGATTCGCCACCTTATGGACTGATTCGTTGGAGACTTCAATGGTGACCCCCTCCGCCACCAGCAGCTGGCGAACCTCCATTTCAGCCAGCTTTTTCGATAAAAACACAAGAAAATTCTTGTTCGCACTGTAGGGATAATCCTGGATCAACCGGTACATCGTCACATTCCTGCCGAAAATACTCTTTGTAATCGCGGTGGCTCCGGCGACGGCGCCTTCATCTCCGGCGTCAGGGCTGACCAGGGCGTCCTTCAGCGTCTGAATCGCGTTTTCGATCCCAGCCTGTACGTTAAAGGACTGGGCTGTGAGCTCTTTTGTATGGATGGTCATTTTCAGCGACGCCGTAAAAGCGGGTATTATGCCTACGGCGATGATCGCGATCAAAGCAAGGGATACGATGATTTCAACCAGCGTAAACCCGCCTTTTCTGTGTTTCATGAAAGTATACCTCCCTTCCCAAAACCTCTTTTGATCAGTACGGGCCGTAAATGTGCCACGTCTCCTGAAGAATTGTCGATTTAATGGTCTTAAAGACATTCTCAAGCTCGATATCGCTGCCGGCTGCGTAATAAGTGCCTCTCCTCGTCATTGCGTTGGCTGGGCTGGTGCTGGTGCAGGCGTTGAGTGCAATGCTTTCCGCCCGGGAAATATTGGCCGAAACGGCGGAAAATCCGATCACGAAGGTCCTGATATCGATCGATTTGCCGACGACAAGGTCTTGCCCGATCTTATTGACATAAGCCATGCAGTTGTTCATATTCGTTGTCGTTTCCTGCCCCGAGCCGTTCACGTTGGCGCATTTTTCGTCGTTTGTCTGGGGATCGTAGCTGTATGCGTTCATGCTGCTGAGGTAAGTCGGATTCCCGTCTGTAAGCAGGATGATGTAGTTTACAATCTCGTCGCCCGCATTGTCGGTATTATAGCTCGCCAGCTTGTAATAAGCCCTGCGGAGCCCGTCTCCGGTATTCGTTCCGCCGGAGGCGTCCAGGCCGTTGATCTTTGTAAGGAGCTGATCTTTATACGCAGTGCTGCTCAGCATGGCGCCCGTCCGATCGGCGTTGTCGGCAAACGGAATGATACTGATCATGACATTGCCCATCTCGGCAAAATCTCCGATCAGTTTTTTCGCCTGCGCCTTCATAATGGTTTTCCGCACGTTCTTGCTGTCAAAGCCATGGCTTCCCTGCTGCCTTCCCTGCATATCGAAGTCCATGCTGCCGGAATCGTCCAGTACAAGGGTAATGGCGATGGTGACTTCCTCCTGGGTGCTGATGACCTCCGGGTTCGGTTTAGGGTCGCTGCGGTAGGCGATGGCCACCGCCGGATTGTCCTCGCTTCCTCCGTTGTCAACGGCAACGGAATTCAAAGCGGAAAGCTCCGTTTCGATTTCAATTTTCTTTGCGTCATTGCCGTCGGGAAGACAGGAAAGATGAAAGATGAGCATCTTGCTGCCGGGCTGGTCCTGGGAAAAGTAAAGGCTGTAAGTAATGCCCGGGTCCGCGGCAAGCAGTACCTTCCGGTCGTGAGTCCCTGCACTTGGATCCCAGGTGTACTGCACGATCTCTTTTCCGTCTTCCAGCCCGAAATAATTCCATTTGGCTTTTTTCGTCCCTTCGAATACGCTCTCCGGAAGCGCGAAGGTGACGGTGGCATTCCTGATCGTATTGTTCAGGACTTCGGAGGCCTGGCGCATGCTCGCCTGGAGATCGTATTCATCTTCCACCTTTTTTTCCGATAAAAAAGAAAAGTTGAAGAAAATATTTGCCAGCCCGATGACCATGCCGATCAGCACGATGGTTACAATCAGCTCCACTAAAGTAAAGCCGGATCTTGCCCTCAGGTTCATTCCATTCACCTCCGGTTCAGCGTGACCAGACCATATCGGGATACTGGTCATAGTTCACATAAAATTCCAGTGTAACGGTACGCGAGATGTTGTTTTCCTTCAGGGTCCCGACGGATTCGATCCGGATCTTCTGCCCGGCGCCGGACCCGCTGGATGTGACCCTGATATCTGCCATTCCGTCCTCAAAATCCACATCGTTTTCCACCATCACCATGGAGCTGTTGCCCTCGAAAGACTCCAGCAGGCTGGGCGTGGTTGTCAGCAGCGCTTCATAGGCAAGCTCTGCACCGGAACGCGCCACGTAATATGCCTGCATGCCCCGCTCCTGCGCGCTGGCCTGCTTGATGTTCGTCTGCGCGATCGATATGACGATCGAGACCATGAAGAACACCAGCAATAAGGTAAACATTACGAAAGCCAGAGCGTTCCCACGGTTGCCGGAAATCAGGTTTTTCATCTTAACCACCTTCTGTTAATTAAACGGATTGGCCTTGCCCGTCGGAATCGCCGGACTGAAATCAAGTCCATCCTTCATTTTCGGATCAAACGGAGGCAGGGAATAGAAAGAGAAGATCATCTGCCCTTCCAGGCTCCCCGCATTTCCCCTGATATCGATCCCCCTGAGGAACGCCGTTTTGTTCATATTTTCCACCTGACCGATAAAGCTGTAGATGCTCTCATAAGAAGCCGCCTTAAACCCCATCGTTATATCCGTACCCGGGATCATATCCTCGGATTCCACCGCGGCCGGCGCCGCTTCGGAGGAAGGCTGTCCGGAGGCTGTCCCCTCCTGACCGGCAGAGGCCCCTTCCTGTCCGGCTTCGTCTTCGGCGTCCGTCGGATTGATTTTTACAGCAAGATCTTTCAGAGGATAACCCTGCGGGGCATAGAATCCCGTTTCCACGGACACCTGGGAGACCATATCGGGAGAAGGCGAATAATCGGTGATGGGAAAGCCCGTGGCCATCGCGAGGCTGTCCACCCGGTACAGGATCCTTGACTGATCGATATCGGTCAGGAAAGCGGCGTATTTATCGTTGATCTCGTCTTTCAGGTCTGCTTCCTGTTTTTTCAGCTCCTCCTCCTTGCCGGACAGCTCCTGCACTCTTGCCAGCTCGGACTGCGCCGCCCCCAGTTCCGCCTGGAGTGCCTCCGTCGAAGCCTTGTAGGGCGCCATTACAAAATTATAGCAAAAATAAAATACGATGGCAGCCACGACCAGAATCAGGAGATTGCGGTCTCTGCCGTTCATTTTTGATAGGGTGCTCATTGCGGTTCACCTGCCTTTATGATACAGCTTATCGCGGCGTCGTAGCCGCCGCTCCCGTCTTGGTTTGATCTGACTGAGACCAGGGTGGTCTGAAGGAACAGGCCGGAATTCTCAAGGTCGTGGTGCAGTTCCGCCGCAGTTCTCCTGTCAGGAACCCGAAATATGAAGTTTGCTTGGGCGCTGGTGACGTTGATTTCCCGGTATGACGCCGTCGACGGGATCGCGTCGGAGACGCCTTTCAGAAAGCCCGTGTTGAGGATGCTCTTCCCTTGTTCGATCCGTTCCAGCGCACGGGCCGACAACTGGTCATAGGACATCAGCGCGGATATGCTGTCCTGGAGCATGAGCGCCTCCTGGTAGTCGGAGCTTGCCTGCAACTGGGCCAGGTCTTCCTTGACGCCGGAAAGCTGTGTTTTTATAATTGCGTTCTGCGCGACCATCGCGGCGCTGGCAAGAATGATCAGGAAGATCACGACGCATCCGAAAAACACCGGCGATTTCACATTGATATGGATGCCCTTCCTGCGCTGAAGGGGTTCGAAAAAATTATAATCTCTCATATCCGGCCTCCTTACTTTTCAATTCTGATCAAAGCTGCCACGGCGTTAAGATGAGCCGGTTCGACCTTTATACTTGCGTGCTTTCTCCCCACCGAGCGGAGTTTTTCCACCGGCAGGCTCAGGCTGCCCGACAGATACTCCGGCAGGCCGGCAAACTCGCTCCCCTTGCCGAACAGATAAATGCAGGCAATATTGCTGCCCTGGGACCTGTCGTTGTAGAAGGCTGCGACTTTTCTGATTTCATCGTTCAGCCGGTAAAAGAACGGCTGCAGCGCGTTATAATAAGGAGCCGCTTCCGCGCTTCCGCCGAAAATGTTAGTCTTTTCCTTGATTTCCCGCGCGTCTTTTGGTAAGCCTTTTCGCGGGCCCTCTCCCGCGCCGTCCAGCATGTCTTCGGCCTGCTGCTGCGCGGCGCTCATTAGAATGCTGTCCATGGATCCGGAACTGATATTGATATGACGGTGAAAGACAGGTCTTCCCTTTGAAACGATATAGAGCGTTGCCAGGGATTGTCCGAAATCCAGCAGCATTACCGCTTCGTCTCCATAAGAACGGTCGTTGACGCTGTCCGCCCAGGAGAGCAGCTTGTCTATGGCATTGATGTTCAGGTCCATGGCGGCCGCCTTCAGCTTCGCTTTGTTCATGACGCTGAACCAGGCCTCGACGGCGCCCTGGTCGACGGCGGCTACCCGGTAGCGCTTCAACCTCTCCCCGTCGGCATCGACGGTTTTTCCGATCTCTTTATATTGAATGACATCGGTTTTCGCGATATGGAATGTCTGATACATCTCGTTCTTGACCATGCTGTCCAGTTCCCGCGGCTTCGCCTGGGGAAAATCCAGCTCTCTTATGACCGCGTGGCTCGCGTTCACCGTAAGGATTGCTTCTGTAGAACGGAATTTTCCTGCCTTCAGCGAATTGGCGACCGTATCGGCAAGGAGCTGCGCGTCCTTTACGGCTTCTTCGGAGATGCAGCCTTCGGGAATCTCAAAGCTCTGGCTTCGCCGCAGCGACAACTGTCCCTTCTGAAACCCTCCTTCTGCGATATGTATGTTTCTGCTGCCGATATCAATGGATATTCTGGTTTTCAATAAGATCCCTCCTGACTTATTACTACTGCTATTTTGTATGGGCCCGGAAAAGTCGATTACTCTATGGACCCGTAAAGATCGAATATCGGTAAGATCATGGAAATAATGATAAAACCTACGACGACGCCCATGAAAACGATCATGATGGGCTCCATCATCGTCACCATCTTTTGGATCGCATTCTCTACCTCGTCGTCATAGTATTCAGCGCATTTTTCCAGCATATCTTCTATGGTGCCGGATTCTTCGCCAATACCGGTCATGGAATAGACCATGGGGGGCAGCGCCGACACCCTGCGCAGAGATTGTGAAAGGTTCATTCCCTTTCGGATATCCTCCTTCGTCGTGTTCAGTCCATCCGTAATGACGCGGTTTCCCACCACCTTGTTCACGATCTCGAGCGCCTGCAGCAGCGACATACCGCTGGAAAGCAGGGTGGAGAGCGTTCTGGTGAAGCGCACGGCGGAGACTTTGACCACCAGGTCGCTGACGACGGGCAGCTTCAGCTGGATGGAATGCCACTTTTTAAGCCCTTTATCGGAAGCCAGATAGATTTTGATCACCAGAGCGAGGGCTGCGATCCCGAAGATCACCAGATACCAGTAACCTCTGAGGATATCTGAAAACGCGATGAGGATTCTGGTGGGCACCGGCAGATCCATGCCGCCTTCCGCAAACATCCCGATAAAGATCGGCAGCACCTGCGTTACAAGGATCAGCACGACGCCGATGGCCATGACCATCAGGATGATAGGATAGGTCATCGCTGATTTCATTTTTGATTTCAGCTTGACGTCCTTCTCAAACTGCTCCGCCAGCTTGGTAACGACGTGGTCCAGCTTTCCGCTGGCTTCCCCGGCTTCCACCATGCTGATCATGATCTCCGGAAAGACGCCGGTCTGTTTCCTTATCCCTTCCGAGAACTGATCCCCTCTCTGCACCGACTCATACAGTCTCTTGATGCATTCCTTGATGTTTTTCTTCTCCATCTGGAGATAGAGGATGTTCAGCGCCTTTACCAGCGTGACCCCGGAGGTCAGCATGGAAGAAAGCTGCCTGCAAAGGATGGCGATATCCTTTGTTGAAAGAGTGATCCGGGAGCCGCCCAGCAGGTTTTTGCTGCGCTCCACCTTCTGCTTATAGTCCACCAGGAACAGCTTGTTCGATTTGACCTGGGTGGCCAGCGACGGCTCGTCCGCCGCTTTGACCTTATACTTTCTGATCAGGCTTCCATTGGCCTTTTTCACCGTACATATGTATTCCGGCATTTTACCCCTCCCGTAACACAAATAAATAACTTCATTGAAAAAATAGTAATCGGGCCATTATTTGCCAAATTTTATGATTCATTATAT